>NZ_JABDWM010000015.1:0-197533 GCF_019685295.1 Rhizobium sp. NLR22b | reverse complement strand
CTGACTGGGAGCAAGCCCGGCACGCTGCCGGGTTTCCGTTAACCGCAGATGGATCTCCCGATCACAGAGGCGGTTGGCGGACGAGGTCCTGCATGGCGGCGACGCTCAAAGCCTCCATGCGTTCCCGTAAGGCTCTCTCATCGACATTCTTGCCGGCCGAGCGTAAATCTGCCAGGATCTTGGCAATCACGCCCTCATCGTCAGCGCCTGCCATCCTGACATCGAAGATCTCCCCGGCATAGGCTTCGGCATCGGCAGTGCCCGTCATGCCGCAGATCCAGACCGCCAGCAGGCGGTCGCGGCGCGATCGCACCTTGAAGGCAATTTCCGAATTCAGGAAATAGATCTGCTCCAAGGCTTTCTCACGGTCTTCGATGGCATTCATCGGGACAGCTCCTCAGTCGCATTCGTTGCTGCCAAGAGATCAGCGAGCGCCGTCGGCTCGATCCGGACGATCCTGCGCAAGCGGTTCTCCTGAGCAATCGACGGCAGATGGATGTAGGTTGCGACGCGGCGGTAGGCAAGCCAAGACAGACCTTCGATCGGCTCTTCATCCTGCGCGATCTTGTAATCGCCGGCCGGATGCATCTCGCCAGCCAGATCGGGCAGCGCGAAAGGGGCGGAGAAGTGCACGATGGTGTTCGTCGTGCGTGTAGATGATATGTCCATGGACATGGTGACAGGCTCCAGTTGAATACGGTCAGCCAAGCGCGTGATTACTTCCTACAGGGCATTGGCAGAGCGATCGGAATTCAGGCCGATGATGGCCCGCAAGTTTCTGGCACCTGCGAGAGCCACAGGGCCAAATGACATAGAGATTCCTACGCCCCAATTGCGTCGCAACTGGGATGAAATGCTAAACTGAAGGTTTTGTTCAAGCTCGATTGGCAAGATCTGGAATTATAATATTATCGATTGATGGAACTAAATTGAACTAATCTTCAGTAAAGACCTATTTGCCTTTTTATTGTGTTATTTTCCTGAAATATAAGATGCTGCAATTCCAAGATCGGATTGCGAAAATATGCGCCACCTTAGCGAGCCCGCTCGACACGCAGGAGGCCCGCCGTAAAAGGGCGTCGCTGCGTGAACGGCAGGCTCGTGGCCTCACAATAAAACGGAGGGCATCTAAATGTCGAAACATAACAACGCCAAGCGCTTTGCTGCCCGTGATCGCGACGACGCCAACGGCAAGCGCCCGGATGGCAATCCCTCGGCCAAGGAATTGATCGCCCATGCCGTCGCCGCACGCACCGACCTCGCCATGCCGTCCGAGGAAGCTCGCGCAGTTGACGAACGCCGTGAAGCAAAGAAGCCGCGGCATCGGTTCACAAAGCGCCAAAGCACTGTGGTCGATGACAAGAGCTTGGGTGTCCGGGACCTTCCCACAATGAGAGAACTCGAGCAGGCGCGGACCGATCACAGCCGGAAGATCGCCAGCCAGGAAGCTGAGAGGCGTGCCGAGGAGCCTGACGAGAAGGCTGCGGAGTGAACAAGCGGGAAGCCCGTCAACCGCCCCGAGTGCGCAGGCTCAGCGTTCCAATCGGATCGACGCCTGAATCAGATCCTGATGGAAGCAATGCTTGCGTAGATCTTCTGTCAATTTGACCAGCCTTTCGTTGGCCAGTCCAGCGGGCTCGCCTCGCGTCAGCATTCCGTCGATCAGGCTCTGCTGAGCGCAGATCATCTGCCGGTCGATAGTCACCTGCCGGCGCGCGAGTTCCAGGTCCTTCGGGGAATAGGTCATGAGAGACTATATCATACAGGCAGATGAAAGTAGGATTCAATTCGGAGCCGCCTCGGTACTATAGCGGCCGCCAGGTGAGTTGATATCGCTGAACGAGCCGAGGAGAGCCCGCGCCTCTCGCCCCGTGACCTAGTAGCTCCGCAACGAGAATTTTATGGTTGCCTGGCACTGCGTTAGCCGCTTTCGCCTTGGATAAGGCGCAATAGAGGCGCATGTTGGCATATCGGCAGCCAATGAAACGGGCGCTGCCGATCAAGGGGTGGCTCCCTTCGCCCCAATCAAGGGAGGACAAGATGTCTTCCACCTTCAAGCACTCTTCCCATATCGCGGCATATGGCGACTTCTTATTCAGGGCTTCCATCCTGGCGAGCTTCGCCGTCATCATCAGTTTAATTTTGAGAGGGTGGTTATGGTAGTAATCATCACAACCGGAATTCCGACGAAACGCGACGAGAATTGGCGGCTCCGGTCCATCCTCAAGCGCGCGGACTACGCGACGACAGATCTCGTTGCTTCAGAACATGGCGACCATCACGAAGAGGTGATGGTGATAAGGCGCATCAAGGCGGCGACGATTCCCGCGCCCGCCTACCCCTCTTCGAGACGGCGGAAGCTGCATGCCGATCCTGAGGCGTTGGCATCATGGGAAAACGAAGGGGGCGCCACGCGAGCTGTGGACGCGCCTGCGGACAAGAAGAATTGATGACCCGCGAGGCAATTGAGCAAGGAATGCCGGATTGGCGATCAGGCTCGGTGGTCGAAAGCCCAGCCCCTCTTAGTCTTTGGTGATGCTGAAATTCTGCCCAGTGGTATGTTGCAAAGACCTGCAGCGATCATGCCGTCGCAGGCGTGATGTCGCATTGCTCCAGCTCGGAAAGAGGTGATCAAGCGATTTCCGGTTCACCGACTTCATTCGGAGCTCGGACGGCATGTGCGTAGGTCCTTTTACGTCCTTTTGGCCCTGATGATTGAACCTGGAAAGAGATGATTGCGAAAAATCACCACATTGGGACGCACAGGTCTGACCGCTTTCTCCTCATCCCACAATATTCAGTTTGCCAGCCGTATCGATTAGGCGCATGGTAGGTCTTCAGTAGCTGTTTCTCAGGGCGCTACTGCGTGGAGGTCGGTTTCTGCCTTCGCCCCAAATTGAAGGAGGACAGCATGTCTTCCAATCTCAACATGTCTGTGCGGACCTCTGACCTGGCTGTATTGCAGGGCGTCCTTGACGACGCAGGATACGATTGCACAAGTAGCCTTGCAGACCCGAAATATTACAACGTTGCCGTCAGACTGCTGTTCAAGCTTTATCACGACGGAATGACCTCGCCCGCCGCCCTCTCTATCGAACTCAGCCGGCACTTCGGAAAAACACCACTGTCCTCGAAATCATCCGCGGAGTTCGAAAACAATCGCAAGCGGATTCAGGGTATCCGTTCAGCCGTTAAAGTTAGGTCGCCTACCGGCGCCTGAACAGACCGTGTTGGGTAACTTCTCGCAAAGCTCATTCGACGAAGGCCTTACCAACGCGATGGAGGGTTGCATGCCGGCGCCGTTCGAACAGCTAGACGACCTTCTCATCGCCCCCGGCGCAAGCGTCGGAGGCGCAGGAAGTCGTTGACTCTCCGTGCCATGAACTACCTGCAGCGAAAGTGCACACGGCGCGGGATTGCGCCGGCGGTCCAAGCCGTTCACTCAAGACCTTGCTGCTGCGCTTGCGAAACCATAATGCGCAACAGCCCGCCGGGAAGCGGCACAATAATGGGCACCGTCAGAGGAGGCTAGAATGCCAGAAGCACCAAACGAATTTGCGGCCAGTCCAAACGGAGACAAATGGTATCTCGAACATAACGAAACAGCGGACCAGCATACTGTCATCCATCGCGCCAACGATGCCTCCGGCGGCACTGTGACGAGATGGCCGATTTCGAGCTTTCTGGAGCACTTCGGCGATCATCCGCAAGGTCAGGCTCTTCGCGAGGCATTGCACGATGCTGGATCAGCTGAGCAGGAAGTACCGAGTGAACATACGCCCGTTGTGCAGAAACTGGTGACTTCTTTCCCTTGGTCCCGCAAAACGCAACACGTTGAGGATTGAGTACGCTCTCACTTACCTGAAAGGGTAGCCCCACGGGCGGTCTCAGGCTCGGCATATGCAAACGATGTCAGCTGGGTCGTCGAAAAAATTCCTGGCGCGGTCCTTGACGGACCTCCGTCCACTCGTCTGTACCCCTTCAAGCAGACTGAAGATTGCCAGACCGACATCTTGCCGGACTTGTCGTCATGCTCCAAGTCGTAGCCGTTCTTCTGGCCTTTGAACGATTTCGCGCATGCCAGCGCGTTCCACGGCAGAAATATGGACGAACGCGTCCCGGCCGCCGTTGTCAGGCTGAATGAAACCAAGGTCCTTAGTGGAATTGAACAGATCCGAACCGGCGTTGATTATATGACAACACCCCCGCGCCGGCAGGATCCCGCGTTCCGGCGGGAATAACCCTTCATCCCTCATGCGCGCCGCCATGGCGCGGTCGCGGCCAGCCACTGCAGCGTGCGGGCCTCGGGATCCGGGTTGCGGGTAATATCGGTGACCACGGCGGCACTGTGGGCGCCCTTTTCCAATACCAGCGGCGCCCGTTCGGCGGTGATCCCGCCAATCGCGACAAGCGGAATCATCCCGACGCGCTGTCGCCAGTCAGCAAGGCGTTCGACGCCTTGCGGCGCCCATTTCATAGCCTTGAGGATCGTGGGCCAGACCGGCCCGAGCGCAACATAATCCGGCTCGGCCGCCAGCGCCGTCTCCAGCTCCGATATGTCGTGGGTGGAAAGGCCGAGCTTCATGCCGGCGCGACGAATGGCATTTCTATCAGCGGCCATCAGATCTTCCTGCCCGAGATGAATGAAATCGCATCCTTCATCGATCGCCAGCTTCCAGTGGTCATTGACGACCAACTGGCAACCCGCGGCCGCGCAGGCAGCCTTCGAACGCCGGATCTGCTCGCGAAGCACGGAGTCCGGGCAATCCTTGATGCGCAGCTGGACGAGTTTGACGCCGAGTGGCACGAGACGCTCGACCCATTCGGCGCTGTCGACGATGAGATAGAAGGGATCGAGCTTCATGAGAAGACGGCCTTGCCGATGACGGGCGTGGATGGGAAGGCGACGTCGCGTGGCTCCAGCGGTATGGCTCCATGCGCCAGGCGGCCGGCATCGATGGCAAGTGCGAAGGCCTCGGCAATGCTGGCGGGATCGCCTGCGCCGGCAACGGCGGTGTTGAGAAGGACGGCATCATAACCATATTCCATGACGGTGGCGGCATGAGACGGGCGGCCGATGCCGGCATCGATGATCAGCGGCACATCCGGAAAGTGCGCCCGGAACGATCGCAGCGCCATCGGGTTCAGCGGCCCCTGAGCGGACCCGATCGGCGCGCACCAGGGCATCAGCACGCGGCAGCCGGCTTCCAGCAGCCTTTCCGCGACGACAAGGTCGTCGGTCGTGTAGGGGAAGACCTGAAAGCCCTCGCCAGTGAGGATGCGGGCCGCCTCGACAAGGCCGAAGACGTCAGGCTGCAGCGTATCGTGATGTCCGATGACTTCGAGCTTGATCCAGTCGGTGCGGAAGACGTCGCGCGCCATTTTCGCCGTCAGCACGGCCTCCTGCACGCTGTGGCATCCGGCCGTATTCGGCAGCACGCGCACGCCAAGTTCGCGGATCAGATCGAAGAAGGCGCCGCCTGCTTTGCCGCCGACGGCTTCGCGGCGAAGCGAAACGGTGACGATCTCGGTCTTCGAGCGCTTGACCGCTTCTGCAAGGACAGCTGGAGACGGATAGCGGGCGGTCCCGAGTAGCAGTCGGGAGCGGACTTCAACATCATAAAGTTTCAGCATCTCAGCCTCCTTGCATGGGTGAGAGAATTTCGATGCGGTCGCGTTCGCCGAGCCTGAAATCGGCGCGGTCCTCGCGGTGCACCAGCTCGCCGTTGACTGCGGTTGCCAGCCATTCGCCTTCGTAGTCGAGAGCGAGGAGAAGATCTGCGAGCGTCGCGGCCGCGACCTCCTGTTCCTCACCATTGATGATGAAGGTCATGATGCCCTCCTTTCCGGTTGATTGCCTTCGCCAAGAAGAAGCCGCGCCACCTCGCCTGCCATGGCAGGCGCCAGCAGAAAACCGTGGCGGTAGAGACCATTGACATGGACTGTGCGCCCTTCCTGCGTCACACGCGGCAGATTGTCGGGATAAGCCGGCCGCACGCCTGCGCCGGTTTCCGTCACCCGTGCCTCGCCGAAGGCAGGATTGAGGGTGTAGGCGGCATTCAGCAACTCCATCAGCGAACGCGCGGTGATAGGGCCGGTATCGTCACTTTCGATCATCGTCGCCCCGATCATGAAACGATTTCTTTCGCGCGGCACGATATAGATCGGATGGCGCGGATGCAGCAGGCGAACGGGGCGAGAGAGAGTCACTTCGTTCGTTTCGACGCAGAGCATCTCTCCGCGAACGCCGCGCAAGCCGGGCAGAAGGCCGATCTGAGCAGCCCCGGTGCAGTCGATCACCCGATCGTAATGGGCAAGGTCAGCATCGCCCGTGGTGCCGAATGTGAGACGCATGCGGGCTTCTTCAAGTCCGGCGGCCAGCCCCGCGAGTGCCTGCCGTGGATCGAGATGCGCTTCCTGCGGAAAGAACAATGCCCTGCGGAAGCGGCCGGCGAGATCCGGTTCAAGAGCCGCGATCGCCGGCTCGTCCAGCCATTCCCATCCGCTTGTCCGGCGACAAAAGCGGTCGAGTTCGCCGGCATCGCGCCCGGCCGCCACGACAAGCGTTCCCCGACGATTGATATGGCCGGGTAGTGCTGCCTCCCACCAATCGGCGGCAAGACGGCCGAGCGCCAGGACCGGCTCCTCCGCGCTTTCCCTTTCGCACCATGGGGCCAGCATGCCGCCGGCAAAGCCGGAAGCGCCTGCACCGATCCGGTCGGCTTGATCAGCGACGCTGACCCGGAAACCATGTCGATAGAGCTGCCAGGCAACGGTGAGGCCGGCAACGCCGGCCCCCTTGACGAGAATATGCATCGTCATTCTCCGGCAGGCGTTTTCGCGGCCTCGGCGACCGGCATGTAGAGATCGCCGCCATCACGATACCTGGCAGCCATCGCTTCCAGTCCTTCTTTCTGAGCTTCGGCGCGAATGTCGTGGGAAATGCGCATGGAACAGAATTTCGGGCCGCACATCGAACAGAAATGCGCTACCTTGTGCGCCTCTTTCGGCAGGGTCTCGTCATGGAAGGAACGCGCCGTATCCGGGTCGAGCGAGAGGTTGAACTGGTCTTCCCAGCGAAATTCGAAGCGCGCCCGCGACAGTGCATCGTCACGGATGCGGGCGGCCGGATGGCCCTTGGCAAGGTCGGCGGCATGCGCGGCAATCTTGTAGGTGATGACACCGGTCTTGACGTCGCTGCGGTCGGGCAGGCCCAGATGCTCCTTCGGCGTGACGTAGCAGAGCATCGCCGTTCCGAACCAGCCGATCATTGCGGCTCCGATGCCGGAGGTGATGTGATCGTAGCCGGGGGCGATATCGGTCGTCAGCGGTCCGAGCGTATAGAAGGGAGCCTCGCCGCAGACCTTGAGCTGCTTGTCCATATTCTCCTTGATCTTGTGCATCGGCACGTGGCCGGGGCCTTCGATCATCACCTGGCAATCCCTGGCCCAGGCGATCTTGGTCAGTTCGCCGAGGGTTTCGAGCTCGGCAAATTGCGCGGCGTCGTTGGCATCGGCGATCGAGCCGGGGCGAAGACCATCTCCAAGCGAGAAGGATACGTCATAGGCGCGGCAGATGTCGCAGATTTCCTCGAAATGCTCATAGAGGAAGCTCTCCTTGTGGTGATGCAGACACCACTTGGCCATGATCGAACCGCCGCGTGAGACGATGCCGGTGACACGATTGACGGTGAGCGGGATATAGGCAAGCCGCACGCCCGCATGAATGGTGAAATAATCGACCCCCTGCTCGGCCTGTTCAATCAGCGTATCGCGATAGACTTCCCACGTGAGATCCTCGGCTATGCCGTTCACCTTTTCCAGCGCCTGGTAGAGCGGCACCGTTCCGATCGGAACCGGCGAATTGCGGATGATCCATTCCCGGATGTTGTGAATGTTGCGGCCGGTGGAAAGGTCCATGACCGTGTCGGCACCCCAGCGGATTGCCCAGACCATCTTCTCCACCTCTTCCGCCATCGACGAGGTAACGGCCGAGTTGCCGATATTGGCGTTGATCTTCACCAGGAAATTCCGGCCGATGATCATCGGTTCGGCCTCCGGATGGTTGATGTTGGCTGGAATGATCGCCCGGCCGGCTGCCACTTCCTGCCGCACGAATTCGGCCGTCACGAAATCGGGAACGTCAGCGCCAAAGCTCTCGCCGTCGCGAGCGAGCGCCTCCTTCGTGGCCTGCCGGCCAAGGTTTTCGCGGATGGCGATGAACTCCATTTCCGGCGTGACGATGCCGGCACGCGCATAGGCGAGCTGGGTGACGGCGCGGCCGGCCTTTGCCTTCAGCGGCGTGCTGCGAAGGGGGAATTCCGGCGTCAGCCGTTCGCCTGTGGCAAAACCATTGTCTTCAGGCTTCACCACACGGCCTTCATAGGCTTCGACGTCGCCCCGCGCCCTGATCCAGCTCTCGCGCAAACGCGGGAGCCCGGCGTCGATCGAGACCGTATGTGTCGGGTCGGTATAGGGGCCGGAGGAGTCATAGACCGTTACCGGCGGTTCGCCCGAGGTCGGGTGAAGGCTGATTTCGCGCATCGGCACGCGCAGATCCGGATAGAGCGTTCCGGGCTTGGCGATCTTGGTCGAGCCCGGAAGCGGGCCGGTGGTGACGACCGGAGTAAGCTTGGGTGCAACAATATTCATGGGTGAGGCTCCAAGGTTTGACGTTTGGAGACCCAGTTCCAGAGTTGGAATGATGAAAAGACGCCTCAAGCAACAAAGCGAAATCCGCCCGACAGCCGCAGCGTCCGCACCGTCCCTACGCCAGTATGAACTGGATCAGGTTCAACGGGTCACTGCGCCACAACAGGCAAAGCCGTATTGTTCAGCAGAATCTCAGCCCCTTGCCGGGACACCCCTGGTGAATGCTCGGCATCAAAGACCGGAGTGGCCCTGATGTCAAGCCGACCCTCACGCGTTCTCATCCGCCGGCTTTGAGTCCGCGGCAGACATCATTCCGCGTCCTCACGCGAGCTACGGCTCTCGCCAAAGGACTACCGTCAGCCGATCTCGGAAACTTGCGGCTTAGATAAGCGGGGATCGGTGTATCGACCCGACTGTACAAGAAATGCGCCACACCAACAGCAGACAAGACGTGGATAGCGAGCGTGCCTGACCTTGCAGAGGGCCTGCCAACGCAATTTTCCAGACCCCGGCTCAACGGCCCGGTATGTAAGTCAAGCGGCAATATTTATTCAGCTGAATTGAATGTTCGAAATAGCAAAATCACTGGAAGTACTTATCCGATTTCAGCATTGAACATATTTACACCGATAGCTGTTGTCCTTACTTCCTCTATCGTTATGTCTAGCAAGGCAACACCGATGTGAGACCACTCACGACGCGCCGTCCCCCAGCGGGACTCGCGGTCATTCTCCCTGACAATCAGCAGCCTTAAGCGTTCGACAGGTTCTTAGCGCGTCGAGCAAAAAGGCGCGCCATTTCCCCGTCATATCAACCAACGCCAACCGGGCGGTCATCGGGTGGACGAACCCGTGCGCCTATGCGAGAGAAAAGATGGAAACCCTCCAATACCTTAGCCCGATGGGATGGAAGGCGATCGAAATCGCTGTCACCCTCATCATACTGGCCATGCTGTTCCGGTGGAGCGGAGTAATCCGCTATATCCCCAACGACAGGCTCGGCATCCTCGAAAAGCTGTGGAGCTTTCGCGGCTCCGTCGACAATGGCTTCATCGCGCTCTATGGCGAGGCCGGCTTTCAGCCGGATGTCGTGCGCGGCGGTCTGCATTTCTTCATGCCGTTCCAGTATTCGATGCATCGCGCCAACCTCGTGACCATTCCGCAGGGCCAGATCGGCTATGTCTTCGCCCGTGACGGCGAGCCGTTGCCGCCGACCCAGACGCTGGCCTCGAATATCGATGCCGATGATTTTCAGGATGTGCGCAGCTTTCTCACCAAGGGCGGCCAGAAGGGGCCGCAACGCAAGATCCTGCGCGAAGGCACATATGCCATCAATCTCGCGCAGTTCATCGTGTTGACCGCGCAATCAACTTATGCAGTCAACCTGAACGCGTCGGAACAAAGACTGTTTTCCGACATGTCCACTTTGATCACTGAGCGGAATGGCTTCGAGCCCGTCCTCATCCACGACGCCGAGGACCTGATCGGGATCGTCACCATCCATGACGGTCCGGCGCTGCCGGATGGCGAGATCATCGCGCCGACCGTTGCCAACAACCCGAAGGATCCGAACTTCCACAATAATTTCCAGGATCCGGAGAAGTTTCTCAATGCCGGCGGTTATCGCGGCCGGCAATTGCAGGTGCTTGCCGACGGCAGCTATTTCCTCAACCGCATCTTCGCGACCGTCGAACTCGTGGAAAAGACGATCATCGACGTCGGCACGGTGGGTGTCGTCGTCTCCTATACCGGCCGGCGAAGCGCGGATATTTCAGGTCAGTCTTATCGCCACGGCGAACTGGTCGAGACGGGCGCACGCGGTGTCTGGTCGACGCCGCTTCTGCCGGGCAAATATGCGTTCAACACCTATGCCGGCAATATCATCATCGTGCCGACCACAAACTTCGTGCTCAAATGGACGAAGGAACAGTTCGGCGAGCACCGGCTGGACGAAAACCTTTCAGAAGTGTCGCTGATCACCAGGGATGCGTTCGAACCGGTGCTGCCACTCTCGGTCGTCGTGCATATCGACTATATGAAGGCGCCGCTCGTCGTGCAGCGTTTCGGGGACATCAAACGGCTGGTCGAACAGACACTCGATCCGATGGTCTCGGCCTACTTCAAGAATATCGCTCAGACCAAGACCTTGATCGAACTGCTGCAGGAACGCAGCGAAATCCAGCGCAGATCCGGTGACGAAATGCGGGAGAAGTTTTCGTCGTATAGCCTCGGGCTGCAGGAGGTGCTGATCGGTACGCCTCGCGCCAGTAATGGCCAGAACAGCATCGAGCAGATCCTCATCCAGCTGCGCGAACGCCAGATCGCCGTCGAGAAGGTCGAGACTTATAAGTTGCAGGAAGCGGCGGCGATCCAGGAGCGCACATTGCGCGAGAAAGAAGCACTGGCCGAACAGCAGGCCAAGATCACGACGTCGGCGCTCACCATCGAGATCAGCGAGAACGAAGGCAAGGCGCAGCTCGCCCGCACCCGCCAGCAGGCCGAAACCATTCAGGTCACCGCCAAGGCAGAGGCCGAGAAGGTGCGCCTGGCCGGCCTCGGCGAAGCCGACCGGATCAAGGCGATCGCACTTGCAGATGCCGAGCGTATCAAGGCGACCGGCCTTGCCGATGCCCAGAAGGTACGCGCCGTCGGTCTGGCGGAAGCCGAGGCGACCGAGAAGAAGGTGGCGGCCTTCGGCGGTCCGGACTATCAGCTCCACTCGCAGGTGCTGATGCGCTTTGCCGAAGCGATCGAAAACGGCAAGCTGCCGCTCGTGCCGCAGATCCAGGTCGCCGGTGCCGGCGGCGACAAGGGCGGCGCCAACGGCCTGGTGGAAATGATGCTGTCGATGCTGGTCGCCGATCGGCTTGGACGACAGGGTGCCCCGGCTGTGGTGCCAGCGCCGGCCGAATAACATTGATTGTGGATGGGCCGGTCATGCCGGCCCATTTTTCTTCCTGCCTAAAACGCCGGTCGGAAACTCTCGCGCAGAATTCCGAAAGTGGGCCGCCATTCGAATAGATCGACGCTCGTGTACACGCCGGAGCCAACGAAGGGATCTCCCGCGCTGAACGCCTCGAACTCGGCCAGCGTTTCGACTTCCGCAATTACGACGGCGGTAGAAGCCCTGCCCTCGGCCGGCGGTGCAGACGGGCCGGAAAGCATGATGCGGATCGTCGCGCCGCGCAGATAGGCCTTGTGTTCCTCGATCAATCGGGAACGTTCGGCCGCCTTGCCGGGGTCGCATACGGCATAGCGGACAACGATCATTGTTTATTCCAGATCGGCGTCAGCACGAAATCGAAATCGGAGCGCCAGACCGTCGGACGATCGATACGCTCGAAAGGCGCGACCAGGCTGTTTTTGACACCAAACACCGTATCGGATTCCAGATAGGGATCGTTGCCGACAAAAGTGTGGGTTACGAGCTTCTGATAACCTGGAGCCGTGATCAGGTAATGGGTATGGGCGGGACGGTAGGGATGGCGACCGAGCGAGGCCAGCATCTGGCCGACCGGACCGTCATCCGGGATCGGATAGGAGACCGGCTTGATGCCGACGAAGCTATAGGCGCCATCTGCACCGGTGATGAAAATGCCCCGGTTGTTCCATTTCGGCTGGATATCCGGCTGCTGGACGTCGTAGAAGCCATCGGCATTATCCGACCATACGTCGATCCGGGCTCCCTCGATCGGATGACCATCGAGATCCAGCACTCGCCCGATGAAGAGGCAAGTCTCACCCTTGCCGTCGAGCGAGATGTTTTCGCCCATCTGGCGGACGGGCGCCCCTTCGATGTGAAACGGTCCAAACACGGTATTTTCCGTGGCGCCCGGCGGACGCCGGTTGTTGATCGCATCCACCAGCATCGAGAAACCCAGCGTATCGCTGAGCAGGATGAATTCCTGTCGCTGGTCATGACAGCGATGACCGGTGCGGGTCAGGAAGCCTATGGCCAGCTCCCATTCCTCCTGGGTCAGGCTTATATCCTTGGCAAAGGCATGCAAATGCTTGACAAGCGACGCCATGACTTCGGCCAGACGTGGATTGATGTCCGGCCCCATCCGCGAATTGACGGCTTCCGCGGATCTCTCTTCGCTGAAATATTCAGGCACCTGGCCTCCTCCTAATGCGTTAACGCGGCCGTGCGCCCTCCCAGGCGCTCTGCAGCAAAGCCCGGATCGCTTTTCCTTCGATCGGGCGCGGGTTCCAGTAGGGATTCCCAGCGGCAAGTTCTGCCGCATGATCCAGATCGGCTTCCTTCATACCCAGATCCCGCAGCGCCATCGGGGCACCGATCGAAGCGGCAAAATCATAAAGACCGCTGCCCAGCGAGCCGCCGAAAAGATCGGCAGCGGGCTTGAGCGCATCCGTTGCGGCTGCGGCGTTGTAGGCAGCGGAATGGGGCAGAATGACCGCATGGGTTTCTGCATGCGGTAGATCGAAGCTGCCGCCCAGCGTATGGCAAAGCTTGTGATGCAGGGCCATTCCAACGGCTCCGAGCACCGTGCCGCACAGCCAGGAGCCGTAAAGCGCTTCGCTTCGGGGTTCGATGTCCCTCGGGGCATTGACGATTTGCGGCAAAGCCTGCTTCAGCGCGCGCAAGCCCTCGACCGCCATCATCGACGAAATGGGATTGCGATCTTGCGCATAGAGCCCTTCGACCGCATGCGCCATGGCATTGAGCCCGCTGCTGACGCTGATGTTGACCGGCAATCCCAATGTCCATTCAGGATCGTAGATCACCACCTCAGGCAGGATGCCGGGGCCGCGGACCGTGGTCTTCTGTCCGTTCTCCGTCTGGCCGAGGATCGGTGTAACCTCCGATCCAGCATAGGTCGTCGCCACCACGATCTGTGGTGCGTCGTTGCGATAGGCGATGGCCTTGCCGAGACCGATCGTCGATCCACCGCCGATCGCGACCACGCAATCGGCACCGGCCTTCTCGTATGCCGCGATCGCGCGCTCGGTCACATCGACCGGCGTGTGCATGACAGCACCGTCGAATAGTCCCGCCGCAAGCGGGCCGAGGGAAGCAGCGATGCGCTGAGCGTCGGCTTTCTGGTGCGGGGTCGAAAGGATCAGGGCGCGCTTGCCGCCCTGCCCTGTAATCGCCTCGGCGAGGCGACTCACCGAACCGCTCCCGAAGATGACCTGGGCTGCGCTGACCGTGTATCTGAAAGGTGCGACCATGTTATCGATCGAGCTTGAACAGTGAAACTGCATTGGTGCGACCGATTTTCAGACGGTCGGCTTCGGAGATGGTGGCGCTGTCGAACCAGTTTGCAGCGTGGTCGACGTTTTCGAATGGCCAGTCTGTCGAAAACAGAATTCTGTCCGCGCCGATTTCCAGCATAGCATCGATCAGCGATTGCGTGCGGAAATTCCCCGACGTCGTAATGTAGAAATTCTCGTTGAAATAATCGGCAATCCGGCGTTTGGCCGGATAGTTCTTTTCCACCTTGACCCACGCATTCCGGTGGTCGATGCGCCACATCATGTACGGCAGTCCCTCGCCCATATGACCGACGATGATCCGCAAAGCCGGGTGCTCGTCAAACAGGCCGGATCCCATCAGGCGCAGCGCATGCACAGCGGTCTCCTGCGCGAACGCCCATGTCGGACCCATCAGCCAGGAATGGCCGGCATAGATCCGGCTGTCCTGCGGCAGCGGGTTGCGCGGGTGCAGATAGAAAGGAATGTTGAGTTTTTCGACTTCGGCCCAGAACGGACGGTATCGCGGCAGATCGTAGTAGAGCGGCGTTGTTCCGTCGCCTTCCTGCGAGAAGCCGTTGACCAATGCGCCGACGAAACCCATCGTCGTCACGCAGCGCTGCAATTCCTGCGCAGCGGCATCCGGATCCTGCAGCGGCAAAGCTGCAAATCCCAGGAAACGGTTCGGGTTTTTAGCGCATTGCTCGGCCAGAAAGTCGTTGGCGCGTCGGGAAATCTCCAGGGCCTTAGCCTTGTCCGGGATCGCTTGCACGGCTGGTGCGTTCAGCGACAGGATCATTTTCTCGATGCCGTGAGCATCCATCAGCCGCAGACGCTTGTCCTGGATATCCAGAAGACGGGCGGACAGTTCCGTCCAGTAGTCGCCCGGCACGAATCCGGCCGAATCCTGCAGCGTCTCGGGAATGGCGAAATGTTCTTCAAGCGCGATCTTGCCTTGCACGATATGCTCTCTTTCCTGTCTTCAATCGAAATAATGAGGATGGCGGATCAGAATTGTCCCTTGGGCGGAAGACCGAGCAGTTGCTGGCCGACCATGGTTCCGACGGCATCCCAGTTCATGGAAATGTGGCGCCCGACGGCATTTGCATCGCGCCATGCCCGCTGCACGGGATTGGACATCTGGAGGCCGAGGCCGCCGGTCGATGCATTGAGTGCTTCGACGGCCCGAAGCGCCAGGCTGACCGCAAAAGACTGGCTGCGGCGGGCAAGAATCCGATCTTCCTCGGTGATCTCGCCGGTGCCATCCGCGCGGGCCTGGGCCAGTTGCTGCGCCCTGGCAATATCGCGCAGAATGATTTCGCGGGCAGCATCCACGGACGCGGAGGCTTCCGCCACGCGGAGCTGGATCGTCGGAAATTCGGCGATCTTGTTGTTGCCGCCGGCAACCGCACCCCGTGTCACCCTGGTGCCGATGTGGTCGATATAGCTATCCAATGCGCCCTTCGCCGCACCGACGGCCGCGCTGCCGAGGCAGAACGGAATTCCCATGAGGAGCGGCATGTTGAAAAGGCCGACACCCTTATAGAAGCGCCCGCCCGGCGTTCTGCCTGAGGTCGCGTCCGGAAAGCTCAGTATGCGATATTGTGGAACGAAGACATCCTTGAGGATCAGGCTTTTTGAGCCGGTACCCGCAAGGCCGACCACATCCCAGGTCTCGGCAATGGTATAATCGCTGGCGGGAACCAGAAGGAACGCCGGCATAGGACGCTCCTCCTCGCCGTTTGCTGGAATGATCGCCGCACAGAGGGCCCACTGGGCATTTTCGCATCCGCTCGCAAAGGCCCAATCGCCGGATAGACGGAAACCGCCCTCGACGCGTTCAGCCATTCGGACCGGCGCGTAGGAACCGCAGAGCAGCGCATCCGGATTGCTGCCCCACACGTCCTGCTGAACCCTTTCCTCGAACATGGCGAGGAGCCATTGATGTGCGGACAGGAGACCGGCGACCCAGCCGGTGGAGGCACAGGCCGCCGACAGTTCGATATTTGCATCGACAAGCTCGGCAAACCATCCTTCGTTGCCGCCGAAACGGGCGGGCTTGACGATATCGAAATAGCCGGCGGAGCGCAGCAGATCGATATTGCGCGCCGGCACGCGACCGGATTTTTCGGTGTCGCGGGCGCCGGCACGGATTTCGTCCAGCACCGAGGCGATGCGATCTGCAAGACATGCGTTCTCGACCCGCGTTGCGGCGGGAAACAGGGCAGCTGTATTGTTCATGGAACGACCTTCAGTTCTGGGATGTGGGAAGCGCGTGCTGTGGTGCGCAATATTTCGAGTTTTCGTACATCAGCGGGATCGTGTCTTGGGAAAGGCGTGTATCCACCACCTGCCCGATGAAGATCGTGTGCGTCCCGTAGGGAACCGCACCCATGCGGCGGCAGACAACCGAGGCATGAGCGGAATCAAGCACCATCATGCCGCGCTCATGGCGAACCCAATCGGCAGCCTCGAACCGACGTTCAGGCGCAATCTTGCCGCTGAAACCTTCCGACAGGGCGACCTGCCTGTCGGTCAGAATGCTGACTGCAAATTCCGGCACCTCAAGCAGCATGTCATGCAGGTAGGTGCGATTGTTCAGGCAGATGAGGAGAGATGGCGGATCCATCGAAAGTGATGTGACGGCAGTTGCCGTCATTCCATGGTCCGTACCGTTGCGGCAGGCGGAAATGATCGTCACCGTCGCCGGGAAACGGCGCATGGTCGATCGAAACGCATCGCTGATCGGTGCAGGGGCCGGCACTATGCCGAGAGCAGCAGTGGCAGACATGATTTCCTCCCGTGTTTCCTTGGTGCCAAATTATTGCATTTGCAACTGTTGTCAACGCAAATCTATAAGTCAGGCGGGAAAAATGTTTGATCTACCCCGCCATTGTCGGCGGCTGAAAGCCAATCATGTTGTCATCCCGGTCATTTAGGTGCATGTCGGAGAGAACCGCGCCCCGAATCCCGCCAGCAGACAGAGATATGTACAAACTTACCGATTCCGTTCCGTATCTTCTCAATCGCGCCGGCGTGCGGATAGCCGAGGTGTTCGCGCAGAGAATTGCCGAAGATGATCTCAGCGTGGCGATGTACAGGGTTCTGGCGATGCTCAAGGAGCGCCGGGAAAGCACCCTGGGGGATCTCGCCGACGTCGTATCTGTCGAGATTTCGACGCTTTCGCGCCTGGTCGGCACGCTGGCCAAGCGCAAGCTGGTGTCGAGAACACGTCCGGAAGACAATGGCCGGATCGTCATCGTCAGGCTGACCCCGCAGGGCGAGTCGCTGACGGAAAGGCTCATGCCGCTTGCCGTGGAGCTTGAAAGCACCGCGGTTCAGGGCATGTCGGCCGAGGAAGTCGCAGCCCTGAAGAATGCGCTGCGCCGCATGCACAGCAACCTGCCGGCAATATCCGCAAAGGGAAAAGTTGCCGGCTGAGAAGTTTGCAGTTGCAAATATTTTATTCGCAAGTATTTAATAGCGTGTCATCATTGTCTTGACATCGCCCGCTCGCGGGTGAGTCTGGCGCTGGGAGGAACCTCGCCGGCAATGATCCAGGAGGATTTGTACATGGATCGGTGCGGACCTGCCGCTGGCAGGAGCGTGCTTCCTGTACTCAATGTATGGGGAGGGAAAATTGGCCATACAAGATCTCGCTATTGTCAACGAACGTGTTCGCAGCCCGAATATCATCATCGCCCTTTGCGGTCTGCTGATCCTGTTTGACGGTTATGATCTGATCGTTTACGGGGCAGTCGCGCCGGCGCTGCTCGGTGAAGCAAGCTGGGGCCTGACGCCCGGCATGGTCGGACGAGCTGCTTCCATCACCCTGTTCGGCATGCTGCTCGGCGCGCTCGTTGCAGGAACACTCGCCGACAGGATAGGCCGTCGCAAGGTCATCATCGGCAGCCTGCTGAGTTTCTCCGTTATGATGATCGGCAGCGGTCTGGCGCCCAACTTTCTCGTTTTCGAGGCAACCCGCTTTCTCGCCGGTCTGGGCCTTGGCGCTCTTTTTCCGACAGTAACCGCATTGATCATCGAGTTTTCCGCGCCGAGACGGAAGGCGATCGCCTATTCGATTGCTCTTCTCGGTTATCTCGCCGGCGGCATCATCTCGGGTATGCTCGGAATGTTGCTGATACAGAAATACGGATGGCGTCCATTGATGATCATCGGCGGCGCACCGATCCTGCTTCTGCCTTTCTTTATCCACCTCATCCCGGAGTCCCCCGAATGGCTGGCAACGAAAAACCGCCAGGCCGAAGCCAACCATTTCGCAAACCAGTACAGACTGCCCAATCCCCTAGCCAGGCCCGTTGGACAACGCCAGGTCGGCATCCGGTCACTGTTTTCCGAAGGTCGCCTGCTGCCGACCTTGAACGCATGGGGCATCCACTTTTGTTCGCTTCTGCTGACATTCGGAATGGTCAACTGGCTCCCGACCATTATGAACAAGATGGGCTACGACCTCGGTTCTGCCCTGCTCTTCTCCGTGACGCTCAATCTCGGAGCCGCAGTCGGCCTGCTGATTGGCGCAAGGATTGCCGACCGTGGAAATGTCAAAATCGTCGTGGCAGGTCTGTTTCTTCTTGGAGCCTGCTCGATCTGGTTGCTGACGCAGGTGGATCAGGGACTCCAGGTTTACGCTCTCGTCGCACTTGCCGGGACGGGAACGATCGGCACGCAGATCCTCGCCAATATTCTCGTTGGAAACCTCTATCCGGTCGAGATCCGCGGAACCGGCCTTGGCTTCTCGCTCGGCATCGGCCGTATCGGAGGCATGATAGGACCGGCCATCGGCGGTGCGGTTCTGGGTGCGGGCCTTGCTCCGCAGTGGAACTTCTACATCTTCGCTTCGGTCGGTGCCCTGGGATGCGTCCTCGCACTCATGACATTGCTGTATCGCAAAAAGGCTGAGTGATGCCGGATTGTCGGCAGGTTCCCCATCCGGAACCTGCCGACAATACTAATGAACCATTCCAGGTTTCGCCCTGTTGGCGAACTGGTGGACGAGCATGATGCCCTGCTCAAGCAGCAGTTCGGCCGCCCGCAGATTGTGTGGCGCAAGCTCCCCCGAAAGTCCGCGGATCGTATTGGCGATGCAGACGGAGTTGACGACGAAACGGGCGTCGCCCTCCTCTTCGGCCTCCTCGGCGGTCGCCTCCAAGGCGTCGGCGACAGTGTCGAGCAGGCTCGACCGTTCAACAAGCGTCATGTCGTTCAGAGTCTTCGAAATACCGTTCATGATTGTCTCCTCGCGCGAGCCCGAGGCGGGCCACAGCGCCGATTTTCTCGATGTGCGTCAGATGGCTGTGACTGTCAGATGGAGATCCATGTCTTCAGAAGCAACGCATGGCTGCCGCGCGCTTCACGCATGCGTGCAGCGCGGCTCAAGGCCACCGAGAAGAAGGTGGCGGCCTTTGGCGGGCCGGACTATCAGCTCGATTCGCAGATCCTCATGCGCTTTGCCGAAGCGATCGAAAACGGCCGGCTGCCGCTCGTGCCGCAAATCCAGGTCGGCGGCGCCGGCGCCGAAAAAGGCGTCACCATGGTCTTGTGGAAATGATGCTGTCGATGCTGGTCGCCGATCGGCCTGGTCAGCAGCGGGCGCCGGCTGCAGTGCCGGCGCCGATCGAGCAGCATTGATTGTGGATGGGCCGGTTCCGCCGGCCCATTTTACTCGCCAGGACGCTGCCGCCATGCTCTGAATATTTCATGTTTCGCTGACGGGCGATAACGTCCGTTTATTTGTCAGACGGCGCCTGCTGGATCACTCTATCGCAACACCATTCTTGCATTCATGGCCTATCGTTTCGTCCACACTGCCGATCTCCATCTCGACTCTCCCCTGCGCTCTCTCGCGCTTCGCAACGCAGAGCTGGCCGACCTCGTGAGTGACGCCAGCCGGCAGGCGCTGGTCGCGATCGTCGATCTTTGCCTTGAGGAACAGGTCGACGCGCTTGTCATCGCCGGCGATCTCTACGACGGCGAGCAGACGTCGATGAAGACGGCGCGCTTCCTGGCAGGAGAGCTCGAACGGCTGCACCGAGCGGGCATCTCAGTCTTCAAGATCCGGGGCAATCATGATGCGATGTCGAAGATCGCCAGGGAACTGGTGATGCCCCATACGGTGAAGATCTTCGGCGGCCATGCCGAGATTGTGGAGGCCACGAAGGGCAGCTTGTCGGTCGCGATCCACGGCCTGAGCTTTGCGAAACCGCAGGCCCCGGACCCGCTGCTGCCGAAGTTCAAGCCGCCGGTAACGGATGCCGTCAATATCGGCATCATGCATACGAGCCTGGCCGGATCGGTCGGACATGATGTCTATGCGCCCTGCAACGTGCTCGACCTGCATGCCTCGGGTTTCGATTATTGGGCACTCGGGCATCTCCACCAGCGCAGCCAGTATCCGGGCACGGCGACGGTCGTCATGCCCGGCATGCCTCAGGGCCGCGACATCAATGAAGCGGGCGTCAAGACCGTGTCGCTTGTGACCGTGGCGGACGACCGGACCGTGACGGTTGAGGAGCGGCGCACCAGCATCGCGCAGTTCGAGCGCGTCAATGTCGACCTCACTGGTGTCGATGATTGGCGTGAGGCGGCCATGCTGGTCGAGACGGCGCTGATGGCGCAGCGCGACCGCACGGCTTCGCCCCATCTTGTCGCACGCCTCAGGCTTTCCGGCCGCACGCCGCTCTCCTGGCAGCTCCGGCGCGATGTTGACCTCATGCAGGCGGAAGCCGAGCGGCGCAGCGACCTGATCGGCCGTACCTGGATCGAGAAGCTGGAACTCGCCTTCGAAGCGCCCTCGATGCCCGCAGACGCGTCCGCCGCCGATCCCGTCATCGAACTCGGCACGCTGATGCGGGACGAGGTCATCGCGCGTAGCGGATTTCGCGACGATGTCAGGGAGATGATCCGGGACCTGCTCGCCGACCTGCCGCCCGAGAGCCGGGCATTTGCCGGTGATAACGAGGCGGGTTTTGAACGCTTCATCGACAGCCTTCTCGCCGATGGCGCCGAGGACATCGCCGCCCGGATGAAGGCGGTGGATCGGGGAGACAGCTGATGCGTCTGCGCCGCCTCGATCTCACCCGTTATGGCAAGTTCACCGATCACTCCATCGATTTCGGCGCGGCCCGTCAAGGTTCGCCGGACTTGCACATTGTTTATGGCCTGAACGAAGCGGGCAAGTCGACCACCTTCGCCGCCTACCTTGATCTGCTCTACGGCATTGGTGAGCGCAGCACCTATAATTTCCTGCATCCCTACAATACGATGAAGGTCGGTGCGCGATTGGAATTTGGTGGCTCGGAATACGAGCTCGCGCGGCTCAAGCTGCGGACCGGCAGCCTTGTCGATGATCGGGGACAAGCTGTGAACGAGGCGCTCCTGGCCGGCGCCCTTGGAGGCGTCGGTCGCGAGGCCTATCGCACCATGTTCTCGCTCGACGATCAATCGCTCAAGGAAGGCGGCAACGCCATCATACAAAGCAAGGGCGAACTCGGCGAATTGCTGTTCTCGGCCAGCTCGGGTCTGGCAGGCCTGAGCCGTTCGCTAGTGACCGCGGCCGACGAAGCCAACGCAATTTACAAGAAGCGGTCGTCGAGCACCAAGCTCGCGGAACTCAAGCGTTCGCTCGAAGCGCTCAAGGCCGAGCGCAATGCCATCGACACGCTTGCTTCGGCCTATGCGGGCCTGAAATCGACCCATGAGCAGGCCGAGCGCGCCTATGGCACGACCACACGGGAATTGGCCGAGGCCAAGTCGCGGTATCAGGAGCTGACCCGCCTTCTCGGCGCCTTGCCTGCAGCGCTAGAGCTCCGGCGGCTGGATGCAGATGCAGCCGCCATGAGCGATCTGCCGCGGCCGCCGTCCGAATGGTTCGCGCTCCTGCCCCAGCTTTCGCGCGACGAGACGCGGCTGCAGGCGCTTGTCGAGACCGCCGACCGCACGCTGCGCCAGCTTGCGGACCAGATCGAGGCGATCGCGATCGACGACAAGGCTCTGGCAGTCGCCGCGCATATGGACCTGCTGGATCAGGGTCGGGCGCGCTATCTTGCGGCTGAGAGCGATCTGCCGAAGCGCCGGCTGGCGCTGGCCGAACAGGAGGGTGAGTTGGTCCGACTGCTGGCCGATCTCGAACAACCCGGCCATGCGAAACCCGAGGCCCTGCTGCTGCCCGCTTCGCTGATCGGCATCATCCGCGATCTTATCGAACGGCGTTCCGGCGTCGAGGCGAAACTGGCAGCCGCTGATCGGGAACTGTTGCGAGCGCGGGAGAATCTCGAAAGGCTGGACAGGGAAGGCGGCTCGCGAGATGGAGCTGGGGTCCTGGATCCCGAGCTTTTCGGCCGCATCGAGATCGCCCTGAGCCGGCTGGCGGGATCTGATCTCCCCGTGCGGCTTACCATGGAAGAACGGACACTTGTCCAGGCGAAGCGAACGCAGGAGAACCGGTTTGAACAGCTCGCACCCTGGAGCGGCAACGCCGCCGCTCTGCAGCAAATGGCCGTGGCAGAGCCTCGACAGATCGAAGCCTGGCGTGGCCAAGCGGCCGCTATCGACAAGCGGATTGGCGATCACGAGGGAAGGCTGCGCGATCTCGGCACCGAACAGGCGCTGACCAAAGCCCGGATCGCGGCCTTCGTCGCCGGCGGTTCGATCGACGATACCGAGGCCGCGCGGCTGCGCGATGAACGCGATGCCGCCTGGCAGGCGCATCTTACCAGCCTGAATGCCGCCACGGCTCGGATTTTCGAGGAGCGGATGCGGCAGGACGACGTGGTATCCGCCGGCCGGCTGTCGCGGGCGCAGGAACTGGCCGAGCTGCGTCAACTCCGCCAGGCGGAAGCGGCAACGGCAGCAATGATCGAGCGGCAAAGGGAACTGCTTGGCGAAGCGCGCGCCGAACATGATGCGCTTGCCGAGCGCATCGGTGATCTGCTGCCTGAAAGCATCGAACATGACGCCGAAGCCGCGGCGCGCGTGGCCGCACTCGAGACTTGGAGCACCAAGCGAGCCGCGGCGCTCGCCGCCTGGGACGATCTGCAACACGCAGAAGACACGGTGCACGCACTTCGCCTCGAACTGGATAGGCATGTCGCAACGCTTGCGGAGAGCCTTGCAGAAGCCGGTCTTGATGACGCAGGCCAGCGACCGGTCGCCGAGCTGATGCAGGCTGCAAATAATATAATCGTCGCCGGCAGAGCCGAGCGGGCGACGCGGCAGGCGCACGAGAAGGCGGTCGGTGACCTCAGCCACGATCTCAGGGAACGCGAGCGCGACCGGCAGGAGGCGGAAGCCGCCATGGCGGCTTGGGAGCGGGAATGGGCAGAGGCGCTGTCGCGAACCTGGTTTGCCGATAAGGCCGGTTCGATGGCCGCTGTCCGCGCGATGCTGAATGCGCTCGCTACACTGCCCTCCATCCTGAAGGAGAGGGATGACCTCGCAAGTCGTGTTGCCGCGATGGAGCGCGACCAGCAGCAATTCCGCGAGCAAATTGCCGGTCTCCTCAGAGACTGCGGTCTCAGCCAGTCGGCGGTGGATACGCTCGCCTCCGCAAACGCGCTTGTGGAACGTCATGAGGCGGCGCGGCATGCGGCTCAGCTTCGGGCAGACCGGCAGGCGGATCTCGAAAGACAATTGGAAAAACGGCGTGCGCTGGAGGAGGAACTGGCCGTTCACAATGCCCGCAAGGACGAATTGACCGGCTATTTCGCTGCGGACTCGCTTGCTTCGGTCGAAGCATTCCTGAACCAGTCCCGAGAGCGGGACCGGCTGGAGGAGCGAGCCGCCGCGTTACGCCACCAGATCACCGAGGCATTGCGTGCTGCGAGTTTTTCCGAAGCCGAACGGCGCCTCGACGCTGTCGACGCCGCTGCGGTCGAGCGCGACGCCATGGAGCTTGGCGCCCGGATCGAGGATCTCACCGAGCGTGCGAAACTTCTCTATTCCGACGTGTCGCTGGCGCGGCAGAAGCTCGAGGCCGTCGGCGGAGACGACTCCGTGGCCCGGATCGAGGCCAAGCGCAGAACCATTTTCCTTGAAATCGAGGAACTGGCCGTGCGGCATCTGACGCTGCGCGCGGGCACGCTCGCGGCTGAACAGGCGCTGCATATCTATCGGGAAAAACATCGTAGTTCGATGATGAACCGCGCATCGGAGGCCTTTCGCCTGATCACCGGCGGCAATTATTCCGGCCTGACGACCCAGCCCGACCGGGACAAGGAGATATTGATCGGCGTGTCGCGCGACGGTGGTTCGAAGCTTGCGGACGCGATGTCGACCGGCACCCAGTTCCAACTCTACCTCGCGCTGCGGCTGGCGGGCTACGAGGAATTCGCAGCGTTTCGCCGGCCCGTACCCTTCGTCGCCGATGACATCATGGAGAGCTTCGACAATCCTCGCTCCGAAGAGGTCTTCCGCTTGCTCGGCGAAATGGCAAAGGTCGGACAGGTTATCTACCTTACCCACCATTGGCATCTCTGCGAGATCGCGCGAGACGTTGTTCCGAACGTGACCATACATCAACTGCCGTGACAACGCGCAAAGAAACGCCGCGCCACCACTGCGTTTCGGCAGGGAAATCAATCTTGCCACGGGTCCAGCACGACAATGCCCGCGCCTTCGAAATCCCGGGCATTGCGGGTGACGACGGTGAGGCCGTGAACCAGGGCCGTCGCGGCAATCAAGACATCGGCTTCATTGCGCCGGTCTGGAACATGCAGATGCGCGCAGCACGTCGCGACCGCATCGTCGATCGACAGGATACGGTCGGCGAATGCTGGCCGAACCTGATTTTCCAGCCATGCACGCAGACGAGCGCCCTGCGCTGCATCGCGGCGCTGCACGCCGAGTATTCCACGTTCCAATTCCAGGATCGTCATGGCGGAGATGCATAGGCCTGTTGCATCTTGCGCTCCAGCCCATGCGACCACATTAGCATTGGCCTTGCCGTCTCCGACCTTCCGCAGCTCGGAAACAACATTGGTGTCCAGCAGATATTTCAAGATAGATCGACTCCACGGGGGGCGATCTCAACTCGAGGCAGATCGAAGTCGATATCCGACAGGCCTGGCATGGAGAGAGCATCGACGAGACTGCGGGGCTTGCCGGTTAGCCGCTCGAATTCGTCATAGGTCATCAACACGTGGGATGGCTTTCCACGATCCGTGATGATGACCGGACCATTTTGCGCCGCCTTCTTTGCCCTGCTCACGTCGTGATTTAGTTCGCGGCTGGAAAGATGTGTCACGCTCATAATCCACCTCCGATGTAGGCACTTACATACATATAACATTCGGAGAATGAAAGGCAAGATCAACCGGCCGTTTCGCGGCAGGAGACGTCGGGTCACGATCGCGAAATCGATGCGGGGCTACACGAGCGATGTCGGGATATTGGCTTCCCAGATCATCTCTGATCTAGTCTCGATTCTCAGCCGGCAACGCAGCCTGGGCTGACGGTATTTGAAAAAAAGCGAGAGCCGTATTCTCATGACCACTCACCGCTTCATTCCGACGACCTTCCACAATGTCATCGGCTCTCTTCCGCCCGCCTTGCACATCGCTGACGGCGACACCGTCGTCACGGAGACACTCGACGCCATCGGCTATGACAAGGACGGCATCCGGCGGACATCTGGTCCCAACCCGATGAACGGCCCGATCTTCGTGGAAGGCGCGGAACCCGGAGATGCGCTGAAGGTCGAGATCATCAGCATGATCCCGACGAGGGACACTGGTTTTACGCGCAGCATCGTCGCGGCCAATGTCATCGATCCTGAAACGGTTCGCGACCTGCCGCCGCGCGACATGGCGATCTGGGCGATCGACCGCGAAGCATTGACGGTCCGATTGTCCGAGCCGGTCTCCGGCCTCGACAGTTTCGTTCTGCCTCTTGCGCCGATGATCGGCTGTTTCGGGGTTGCGCCCAGCCTTGGCCAGGCAATCTCGACGGCGACCAGCGGCGAATATGGCGGCAACATGGATTATCGCCTGTTCGGTCCGGGCACGACCGTTCGCTTGCCCGTATCGGCGCCGGGCGCCCTTTTCTTTTTGGGCGACTGCCATGCGGTGCAAGGAGATGGCGAGATCGTCGGTACCGGCGTCGAGACCACTTTCGACGTCACGGTGCGGCTGACGGTGGAAAAGAAGGCCGGGCTGATCTGGCCACGCGGAGAAACCGCTGAAGACATATTCACCGTCGGCAATGCGAGACCCCTCGACCAGGCGCTCCAGCATGCGACGAGCGAAATGCTGACCTGGCTGGCGTCGGATTACGGCCTGGACCGGACAGCGGCCAGCCATCTGCTCGGCCAGGTCGTGCGTTACGACGTCGGCAACGTCTTTGACCCGGCCTATACGATGGCCTGCCGGGTCGCCAAGAAATGGCTGGTTCGCCAGTCATGACGGACCAGCATATGCGTCAGTCGTGCCGCGACAGGAAGCGGGAAACGGTCGCCAGGCAAAGCTGCTTTTCCTCGACATGCGGCATATGGCTGGAATTTTCGAAGAGCACCCATTCGCAGCCCGGGACGCGTTCGAGATAGGGCCTTACGACGAGGGGCGTCGCCTCGTCATGTTTGCCCGAGATCAGCAGCGTCGGTGCTTCGATGCGGTCGAGCCTGTCTTCGATCGTCCAATCCTTCATCGTTCCGATGACGTGGAATTCCGTCGGGCCGTTCATGTTGCGATAGACGGTGTTGTCTTCGTCCATGATGGCGAATGTCCGCGCCACATCGGGCGGCCATGGCGCGACGCGGCAGACATGGCGATCATAGAAGACGCGGGAGGCGGCGATATAGTCCGGATCGGTAAGGCTTCCCGCCCGTTCGTGCTTCAGCAGCGTGTCCTGCACCTCCTTCGGCAATTCCTGCCGCAGCCGATTGGCTTCGGCAACCCAGGTGTGCATGTTGGCCGGCGAGTTGGCGATGACAAGGGCCTTCAGGCCTTGCGGCCGGCGCACCGCATGTTCGGCGCCGAGCATGCCGCCCCAGGACTGGCCGAGGAAGGCGTAACGATGCTGGATGCCGAGATGGGCAAGCAGTGCGTCGAGCTCTTCGAGGAACAGGCCGACCGTCCAGAAATCCGGGCCCTTGTCCGGAAGGCGGGTGGAATTGCCGTTGCCGAGCTGGTCGTAGTGGATGACCGGGCGGCCGTCGAGGGCGGCGATTTCCTTGAAGGAATCGACGTAGTCATGCGTGCAGCCGGGCCCACCGTGCGCAACGACGAGAGGCAGCTTGTCGCTTTTCAGCGAACCGGTGACGCGGTACCAGGTGCGATAATCGCGAAAGGGCAGATAGGCTTCACTTGTTGCGACTTCGGCCACCGACATCTCCATTCCTCGGAAGTTTGGAAACCATAACGCGGCAACCGCGGCGAAGGCAGCTATCACAAGTTATAGGATGGCAATGATCGGCCGCGCTCTTAGAGCAGGCGGTAATGAGTGGCGCGTACGACGGCCTGCGTACGGTTGCGGGCGCCGAGTTTCTTGGCCGCGGCGTTGAGATGCATGACCACGGTCGGGACGGAACGGCCGATGATGCGCGAGATTTCCTTGGCGGAATAGCCTTCCGCCGAATGGCGGAGGCATTCGCGCTCCCGCTCGGTCAGGCGAATGGTGCCGACGCTTCGAGCCTTCGTGTCGAAAAGCGAATAGGCGGTCTCATGGAAGACGTGGGCAAGCAGGTTGAAGTCAGCGATAGCGCGCAACGCATGCCGTTCGAAATCGCGGTCGCCGCGGAAACGGATGCCGGTGACCGTCGCATAATCGCCTCCCGGCATATGCACCGGCACGGTGACACCGGTCGACATGTCGCGTTCGAGGAGATAGCGCGTCACCGGTGCGGTGTCGTCACTCATGAAGCGGTTGATCAGCGTGTCCGCATTCGTGTCGTAATTCCAGAAGAACGGCGCGGTGCTGCGCAGCGCCACCTGCTGGACCGGGTCGATGCGGAAATAACCGCGATCGAACCAATAGTCGTGCATATCGTCGGCGATGTTCCGGAGCTTCAGCAGCGACGGGATCATGATCGCGCCGTCGAGGTCGTAGGGCACCGGCGTATAGTCGTAGATGAGAGCCTCGAAGCCCAGCTGCTTCATCGCCTCGAAGGCCTGGTCGATCCGGCCGTCCAGCGTCTCATGCGCCGTAAACTGCCGTCTGATCGTTCCGATGTCGTCAAGCATGGGCTGCTCCCGGTTTCGGCGTGGCGCCCTACCCTATCACTTCTTATAGCTGGCACGGAACGCGATTTACGGTAAAAAATTAACCACGCCCAAATATTGAGCAAGGGGTATTTTCTGCTGGAGCAATCAATGTGGCGTGAAATACAGCCGGACGCGCGATTTGAGATCGATGCCGGTGGCTATCGCGTCGTCGCCTATAGCTTCGGGACCGGCAACGAGACGGTGTTCTGCCTGAACGGCGGTCCCGGTCTGCCCTGCGATTACCTGCGCGAGGCGCACTCCTGCCTGATCGACAAGGGCTACCGCGTCGTCGCCTTCGACCAGCTCGGCACCGGCGCCTCCGATCGGCCGGACGATCTCTCGCTCTGGACGATCGGCCGCTATGTCGAGGAGACCGAAACGGTGCGCAAGACGCTCGGACTCGGAAAGGTCCACATGCTCGGCCATTCCTGGGGCGGGTGGCTGGCGATCGATTATGCCTTGACCTACCCCGAAAACCTCAAGACGCTGATCCTCGAGGATACCGTCGCCGACATGCCGCATCTGATCTCGGAACTGGAACGGCTGCGGGCAGCGCTTGGTCCGGAAACAGTCTCGATGATGCAGAAGCATGAGGCGCAGGGGACCTACGATCATCCGGAATATATCGCCGCCGTCACCATCCTCAACTACCGCCATGTCTGCCGCCTGGCCGAATGGCCGGCGCCGATACGCCGTTCGCTCGACGACTGGAACATGGCGCCTTACGCGACGATGCAGGGCCCGAACGAGTTTCTTTACATCGGCAACCTCAAGGACTGGAACCGCATCCCGGATCTGCCGCGGCTGACGCTGCCCGTGCTGATCACCACGGGAGAGCATGACGAGCTGACGCCCGCCTGCGCGCTCAGGATGAAGCTGGCGCTGCCGAATGCCGAGCTCCGGGTGTTCGCCAATGCCAGCCACATGCCCTTCTATGAGAACCCGCAGGACTATTATCCGGCGCTTCTCGATTTCCTCGACCGGCACAAGGCAGCCTGATGAAAATGAAAGCGGCTCAAACCGGACGAGGACAGAGGGGCGGCCGTGCTCATGTATCGCTATAAATTCGTTCTGACCCGACCGCTTCAGTTCCTGCCCGTCATCTTCGGCATCAGCGTCATCACCTTCATTCTGGTTCGGCTGATCCCCGGCGATCCGGCGCGCAACATCCTCGGTACGCGCGCCACACCGGCTGCCCTTGCCAGCATCCGTGCCCAATACGGTCTCGATCAGCCGATGTGGCTGCAATATGTCTATTTCCTCAAAAATCTCGCCAATGGCGAGATGGGCAAATCGATCCTCTACAAGATCGACGTGCTGAAGCTGATCGTCACCCGCATCGAGCCGACGCTTGCCCTCGTCGCCGCAAGCGTCGTGCTGTCGGTGCTGATCGCTGTGCCGATGGCGGCGATCGCCGCACGCAATGCCGGCCGGGCGCCGGACCATGCGGTGCGCATCGTCTCGACCTTCGGCATCGGCTTTCCGCCCTTCTGGTTGGGGCTGATGCTGATCATCCTCTTCAGCGTCGAACTCGGGCTGCTGCCGGTTTCCGGCTACGGCGCGACGCTCGGCGACAAACTTGCGCATCTCGTGCTGCCGAGCCTGACGGTGGCGCTGTCGCTCTCGACCGTTTTGACGCGCAGCCTGCGCGCCGCGATGATCGAGTCGCTGAAATCAGATGTCGCGACGGCGGCGCGCGCCCGCGGCATGCCCGAAGGCATCGTCTTCTGGCGGCACGTGCTGCCGAATTCGCTGGTGCCGACGATGAACCTGCTTGCCGTCAACATCGGCTGGCTGATCGGCGGCACGGTTGTGGTCGAGAGCGTCTTCGCGCTGCCCGGCATGGGCCAGCTCCTCGTCAGGGCGATCTTCTCGCGTGACTATATGGTGGTGCAGGGCGTCGCGATGGTCTTTGCCTGCGCCACCGTGCTGATCAACTTCATCGCCGATATCGTCACCGTTGCCGTCGATCCGAGGGTGAAGCTATGAGCGTCGAGGTGACAACACCCGCGTCCCCTGGCCGCCTCCTCCTCGGCCGGCGGCCGATGTTTGCCGTCGGCGCCGGCGTGCTGTTGTTCTTCATCCTGCTGGCGCTTGGCGCGCCTCTTCTCGCGCCCTATGACCCGATCATGCAAAATGCCGAGGTGCGCCTGCAGGCGCCTTCGCTGCTTCACCCCTTCGGCACCGACAATTTCGGCCGTGACATCCTCTCCCGCGTCATCTGGGGTGCGCGCATCGATCTGCAGATGGCGCTGATCGGCGTCGTCTTCCCGTTCCTGATCGGCACGACGGTCGGCACCATCTCCGGCTTCTTCGGTGGAATCGTCGATGCACTGTTCATGCGTCTGGTCGATATCATTCTTGCCTTTCCCTTTCTCGTGCTGATGCTGTCGATTATCGCGATCCTCGGCCCAGGACTCGGCAGCTTCTACATCGCAATGGCGCTGGTCGGCTGGGTCTCCTATGCGCGGCTGATCCGGGCGCAGATGCTGGTGCTGAAGAGCAGCGATTACGCAGTGGCCGCCGTCAGCCTCGGCTTCAGCCGCAGGCGTATCATGTTCCGGCACCTGCTGCCGAACGCGATTGCCGGCTCGATCGTCTTTTCCATGTCCGATGCGACTCTGGTGCTGCTGAGCGGTGCGGCCGTCAGCTATCTCGGCCTCGGCGTCCAGCCGCCGATCGCCGAATGGGGCGTCATGGTCGCGGAGGGGCAGAGCTTCATCACCACCGCCTGGTGGATCACGCTGTTTCCCGGCCTCTCCATCGTCTGCCTTGCCTTCGGCTTCAGCATGCTGGGCGATGCGCTCGGCGAATTGCTGGGAGTGCATGAATGAGCGGTCCTGTGCTCTCCGTTCGCGATCTCACCGTCAGAGCGCATCTCGATTCCGGCCCGCGCACGCTGCTTGATGCAGTCTCGCTCGATCTCGGTCGCGGCGAAATTCTCGGTCTCGTCGGCGAGAGCGGCTCGGGCAAGAGCCTGTTCTGCCGCTCGCTGGTGCGCCTCTTGCCCTCCTCGCTGCTGAAGATCGAGAGCGGTTCCATGCTGCTGGAAGGACGCGACCTGACGCGGATCCATGACGTTGAGATGCTGAAGGTGCGCGGCGGTGAGATCGGCATGATCTTCCAGAACCCGACCAGCCATCTCGATCCGGTCATGCGGATCGGCAATCAGATCGCCGAGGGCATCCGCTATCATCAGGGCCTTGGTGCCCACGAAGCTCGCGCCGCGGCGTTGGAAATTCTCGCGCAGGTCGGCTTTCCCGACCCCGGCCGGCAGTACGACAGCTATCCGCATGAATTTTCCGGCGGCATGCGCCAGCGGGCGATGATCGGTGTTGCCCTGTCCTGCAATCCGAAAATCCTGATCGCCGACGAACCGACGACGGCGCTCGACGTCACCATTCAGGCGCAGATCCTGCGGCTGCTGATCGATATTCGCGACCGCCGCGGCCTGTCGATCATTCTCATCACTCACGATCTCGGCATCGTCGCCCAGACCTGCGACCGCATCGCCGTAATGCGTGGCGGCAAGCTCATCGAAGAGGGGCCGAAGCGGACGATCCTCGCACAGCCGCAACATCCCTATACGATCAACCTGATCGACAGCCACCCGTCGATATCAGGCGGGATGCCGGCGCCGGCGCTCGAGATCGCCGAGGCACGCGCGCCGGCGAGACCCTTGCTCGAAATCGATGATCTGCACGTGCGTTTCAGAGCCGGTGGCAGCCTGGTCAAGGGTGGCGCCAAGACGGTCAGCGCCGTTGCCGGCGTCAGCCTGCAGATCATGCCGGGCGAGACGGTCGGCATCGTCGGCGAATCCGGCAGCGGCAAAAGCACGCTTGCCCGCGCCGTGCTCGGTCTCACGCCACTTTCCTCGGGTCATGTCACCTTCGACGGTGTCGATCTCACGCTGCAGAAAAGCGCTGGCCTGGCAAAGCTCAGGCGCGAAACGGCGATGGTGTTCCAGGACCCCTATAATGCCCTCAATCCCCGGCTGACGATCGGGCAGATGCTGGCCGAGGTGCTGAAGGTGCAGGGCAAGGTCGCCAAGGCCGATATTCCGGCGCGCATCGGCGAACTGCTCGATCTCGTCGGCCTCGAGCGCGAATTCGCTGAGCGCAAGCCGCGCAGCATGAGCGGCGGTCAGTGCCAGCGCGCCGGCATCGCCCGCGCGCTTGCCGTCGAACCGAAGCTGATTATCGCCGACGAATGCGTGGCGGCCCTCGACGTCACCATCCAGGCGCAGATCATCGAGCTTTTCCGCCAGCTCACCGCGAAGATGAACCTGACGCTGGTCTTCATCGCCCATGATCTGGCGATCGTGCGCAATCTCTGCGAACGCGTCGTCGTGATGTATCGCGGAGAGATCGTCGAGGAGGACCGCTCCGACGAGGTCTTCGCGCGGCCGAAGCATGCCTATACCGCGGCGCTGATCGCTGCCATTCCCGACATCGATCCTGACAAGCCGCTGCTGCAAGGGCACCGGCCGCAGGGACGAGGCGCAATCCATATCCATCAGACGCATGCCATAACAAAGAAGGGAACGAACTGATGCCAAACAGGTGGAAATCAATCGGGCTTGCCGCCATGCTCGCTGGCCTGACATTGAGTGCAAGCTATGCCGAAGCCGCCGGTGTGCTCACCATCGGCCGCCGCGAGGATTCGACGACATTCGATCCGATCAAGACGGCGCAGAACATCGACAACTGGGTGTTCTCGAACGTCTACGATGTGCTGATCCGCGTCGACAAGACAGGCACCAAGCTGGAGCCGGGCCTTGCCGAAAGCTGGACCGCCTCCAATGACGGGCTGACCTACACCTTCAAGATCCGCGATGCGAAATTCTCGGACGGTTCGCCGCTGACGGCGGAAGACGCGGCCTACAGCCTGCTGCGCATCCGCGACGACCCGGCCTCGCTCTGGAGCGATTCCTACAAGGTGATCGACACGGCGGCTGCAACCGACGCGCATACGCTGACGATCAAGCTCAAGAATCCGTCGGCGCCGTTCCTGTCGACTCTGGCGCTGCCGAACGCTTCCGTCATTTCGAAGGCGGGCATGGAAGCGCTGGGCGCCGATACCTATGCCGAAAAGCCGGTCGCATCCGGCGCCTTCACCGTCGAGGAATGGCGGCGTGGCGACCGCATTATCCTTAAGAAGAACCCAAACTTCTGGCAGGCCGACCGAGTCAAGCTCGACGGCGTCGAATGGATCTCCGTGCCCGACGACAATACCCGGATGCTCAACGTCCAGGCCGGCGAGCTGGATGCGGCGATCTTTGTACCGTTTTCCCGGGTCGAGGAGCTGAAGAAGGATACAAGCCTCAACGTCGACGTCGATTCCTCTACTCGCGAGGATCATCTTCTGATCAACCATGCGCACGGCGCGCTCGCCAAGAAAGAAGTCCGCCAGGCGCTCGACTTGGCGATCGACAAGAAGGCGATCGTCGACGCCGTCACCTTCCGCCAGGGCACGGTTGCCAACTCTTACATTCCGAAAGGCGCGCTTTATTATTTCGCCGATAATTTGCAGCGGCCCTACGATCCTGAAAAAGCAAAGGAGATGCTGCTTGCTGCTGCTGGCGCTTCCGACCTGACGCTCAATTATCTGATCCGCGCCGGTGACGAGGTCGACGAACAGACGGCCGTGCTGGTCCAGCAGCAGTTGCAGAAGGCCGGCATTACCGCCAACCTGCAAAAGGTCGACCCGAGCCAGGAATGGGACATGACGGTTGCGGGCGACTACGACATCTCCGTCAACTATTGGACGAACGACATCCTCGATCCGGACCAGAAGACAACCTTTGTTCTCGGCCACGATTCGAACAATAATTACATGACCAACTACAAGAATGAGGCGGTGAAGGAGCTGGTCGCCAAGGCGCGTCTCGAACTCGACCCGAAGAAACGCGAAGAGATGTATGTCGATCTGCAGAAGATGGCCAAGGACGACGTCAACTGGATCGACCTCTATTACAGCCCCTACATCAACGTCTCGCGCAAGAATATCGAGAACTTCCACCAGAACCCGCTCGGCCGCTTCTTCCTGGAAGACACGGTCAAGAACTGAGTTCGGGCAGCTCGCAAATGCTCCGCCGCCGTAGGGGCGGCGGAGCCTGATTTATTGCTGAAACAACCAGCTGGCACGGCTTGCTTATTCGGCAGCCGCCAGCTTGTCCTGCGTTTTGGTCTCGAAATCGCTGGCGTCGTGGCGCTCGTGCAACTGGCTCGACGGGTCGCCGGAGAGGCGGTTGACCATCCGGCCGCGCTGCACCGCGGGCCGGCTATAGATATTGTCGGCCCAGCGCAACACGTTTTTATAGTCCCCGACTTGCAGGAATTCCGCGGCCTCGTAGCTCCAGCCCTTCACCAAGCCGCCGTACCACGGCCAGATGGCAATATCGGCGATCGTGTATTGACTGCCTGCCACATATTCGCTTTCGGCAAGACGGTGATCGAGCACGTCGAGCTGACGCTTCACCTCCATCGCGAAGCGGTCGATCGCATATTCGATCTTGGTTGGTGCATAGGCGTAGAAATGGCCGAAGCCGCCGCCGAGATAGGGCGCGCTTCCCATTTGCCAGAACAGCCATGACAGGCATTCGGCACGCTCACTCGGCTCGGTCGGCAGGAAGGCGCCGAACTTCTCGGCGAGATAGGTGAGGATGGCGCCGGATTCGAAGACGCGGACCGGCTTCGGGCCGCTGCGGTCCATCAGCGCCGGGATCTTGGAGTTGGGATTGACGGCGACGAAGCCGCTGCCGAACTGGTCGCCCTCGCCGATCCTGATCAGCCAGGCGTCATACTCCGCACCGCCATGACCGAGCGCCAGCAGTTCCTCGAGCATGATCGTGACCTTCTGGCCGTTCGGCGTTCCGAGCGAATAGAGCTGCAGCGGGTGGCGGCCGATCGGAAGCTCCTTCTCATGTGTCGGTCCTGCGATCGGGCGATTGATGTTGGCGAATTGGCCGCCATTCGCCTTGTTCCAGGTCCAGACCTTCGGGGGGATATAGTCGGAGGTACCGCTCATCTTTTAAACTCCTGGCATTGATCAGACAGAGTGCGACGCCGGTTGGGTCGTCGCATTTTTCCTGACATAGCAGAGGCGATGAGGTTTTGTCACAGCTATCGGAGCGGCTTCACGCAATCGTCAGAGCCTTGGCAAGGTTGATGAAAATCTGCCGATTCAGGCCGCACCCTCGCCTTCATGATTGACCGCCGTCCGGGTACCGGAGGAGAACATGATCAGCGCGAAGAGCGGTTCGGTGCCGAGCGCGCGCGCCCAGTGACGGATATTGCGGGGAATGCGGATCGCATCGCCAGGTTCGAGCCGATAAAGCGCATCGCCGAGCTTGTGTTCGCAACTGCCGGAAACGACGTAGAGGATCTCCTCGCAGTCGGGGTGCGAATGCAGCTGGTTGCGTTCGCCGGGATTGATGCGACAGGTACCGAAGGTCATCTCGGCGCCGGGCGTGCCGTCGCCGGTGATCTTCCAGTTGAGTTCGCCCCAACTGGTCGGCATGAATTCACCGCCAGCTTTCCTGAAAATCACATCGGTATCGCTCAAGGCTGTCCCTCCCTGTCAGAGATTGGTGGTGACGCCGGCATTCGTGCGTCTGTAGAATTCGAAGAGCTTCATGATCTCGCGGGCGATTTCGAGCGTGCCCCTTGATATCTGGGTGCCGGCAAGGATCGCATCCGTCAGATGCAGGATCTCGGGCACATAGCCGAGATAAAAGAGATTGTTGTTATAGAGCTGGCCGAGCGAATGCTCAGGCTCATAGAGCAAAGCGGCATTCTCGTCCGGCTGGATGAAGCTTGCGGCGCGGCCATAGGACGGCAGGTCCGCCTTGCGGAAATACGTCAGACGGCTGCCGTTTTCGATGATGGCGTTGGCGCCTTCGCCGATGATCTCCACGCGCTCGAAGATGCTGCCGCCCGACTGGCCGGCGGCGAGGTGCAGCGTTCCGATCGCGCCGGAGCGGAAGCGCAGGCTGGTGACGCTTGCCCCGGCCAACGGCTCCCACTCATAACTGGCACGCTCTATCTCGCCGCCGAGGAAACTGAGGATCGCGCCTGGATGGTAGATATGGTCGAGAAAGCTCTGCATCTTGACGAGATCGGCGCGGTCTTCCGGCCTCGGCAGGCTCTGGGGATAACGGACATTGATCGAGGTCAGCCTGCCGAAACCCGGCGAGCCGATCAGATCCTTGAGTTTCTCGATCGTCGGAAAGAAGGTCTTCTTGAGACCGGTCATCACCATGCGGCCGGCCGCCGCACTTGCCGCCTGCAGCATTTCGATATCGTCGATGCTTGCCGCTGTCGGTTTTTCCATCCAGACGTGCGCGCCCGCTGCAAGGGCGTCGAGCGCCAGATCGGTCGCCTGGACCCGGCCGTCGGGATGATAGGCGGTGACGAGAAAGACCAGCTCCGGCTTTTCTCGCTCCAGCATCTCGCGATGATCGGTATAGGCCTTGCCGGCGCCGAAGAGTTTTGCGAATTTCTCGGCGCGGCCGAGATCGAGATCGCAGATGCCGGCAAGTTCCACCGGCGCATATCGCAGCGCCGGATAGACATTGCGATAGGCATGGCCGCCGGCGCCGATGAAGCAGGCCTTGATGCGATGGTCGAATTCGAAATTGTAGCGGATTTCCCGCTGGACGTGATGCGACATGGTCAGCCCTTGATTGCCCCCTGCGTCAGCCCCTCGGTGAAGCGGCGCTGCATCAGGATGTAGAGAAGAATGATCGGCAGGAACGAAATGACGGTGCCCGAGAAGACCAGGCGATAATCGGAGGCATAGGTGCTGGCGAAACGGACCAGCCCGAGCGGCAGCGTCTGTACCTCGGGGCTGATCAGCACGATCAGCGGCAGGAAGAAATCGTTCCAGGTGGAAAGCGCGCTGATGATGACGAGCGCTTGCACCGCGGGTGTCGAGATCGGCAGAAAGACCTTGGTGAGGATCTGGAAATGCGAAGCGCCGTCGATCTTGGCGGCCTCGATCAGATCGTCCGGCACGCCGATGAAGAAGCTCCGCATCAGGAAGATGCCGAAGGGAATGCCGTTGCTGACCTGCACCAGCACGATACCAGCAAGCGTGTTGACGAGATTCAGTCCGAAGAGCACCTGGTAGAGCGGGATGACGATCGCCTGGACCGGCACGGTGAGCCCGAGGATGAAGGCGTAGAACAGCCATTCCCGGCCGGGGAATCGGATCTTGGCAAGCGCATAGCCGGCCGGCGCGCAGGTGATGAGCGACAAGGCGACGACGCCGACGAGGTTGATGAGGCTGTTGCCGACGAGGTCCCCGAAGCCGCCGATCTGCCAGGCGTCGAGATAATTCCGCCACATCAGGTCGGCGGGCCAGGTGAAGGGATCGGCCTGGCCAATCTCGGCCTCTGTCTTGAAGCTCGAGATCACCAGCCAGACGAAGGGAGCGAGGATCAGAATCAGGACCGGGGTTAGCGCCAGCGCCACCGGCCATTCGCGATTGCGCACACTCATTGGGAAAGCCTCGCGCGCCAGCGGTTGAAGACGATGGTGATGGCGATCGCAAGCAGGCTGAGCAGGATGCAGAGCACCGCCGCAAGCCCGTGATCCTGGGACTGGAAGGCAAGCCGGTAGATGTAGGTGGTGATCAGTTCGCTCTGATAGAACGGGCCGCCATTGGTCATGACGAAGACCGTGGCGAAGCCTTTCAGGCCATTGATCATCGCCAGCGAGACGACGAAGGTGGTCACCTCGCGAAGCCCCGGCAGCGTGACATAGATCAGCTTCTGGAAGGCGTTGGCGCCGTCCACTTCCGCCGCGTCGTAAAGCGAGTGGTCGATATTCTGCAGGCCGGCGATGAAGAGCAGCATGTAGAGGCCGAAGCCCTGCCACGAGCTTGCGACATTGACGGAGAACAGCACCAAAGCGGGATCGGAAAGCCATCCTCGCGTGAACGCGCCGAGCCCGATCCGCGTCAGGGCCGTGTTCAGCAGGCCGAAAAACGGGTCGTAGATATTGGCCCAGATGACGCCGACGACGGCGAGCGACACCAGATGCGGCAGGAAGAAAGCGGTACGGAAGAAGACTTGTGTCACTCTCAGTCTGCTGACGGCAAGCGCCAGCAGCAGACCGAGGCCGCCGGCCATCACCACATGATAGGCCAGCCAGAGGAAGGTATGGACGAGGCTCTTCCAGACGATCGGATCCTGCGCCGCCTTGGCGTAATTGTCGAGGAAGACGAAGCTCGCGGAGGTATTGAAGCCGGCGGAACTGTTGAAGCTCAGCCAGAAGGTGGCGGCGATCGGCAGCAGCGTGAAGACGGCATAAAGGGTGAGCGCCGGCGCCATCAGCCAGAATGCGGTGCCGGCATCGCCATCGGCTGAGCCGGACCCGGCTACCCGGCGTTTGGACATACGGGCGGATGTGCCACCCGTATGTCCCGCCATGGCGGGGACGGTGCTGAGAGGAGCCACGACCTTGCCGCCGGGCGTTTCTGGGATGACCACTATTTCGCCTCTGCCATCTTCGCCTGGATCTGCTTCATGCCGTCCTCGCCGCCGATCTGGCCGGAGATCAGGCCCTGAATGACCTGGAAGTAGGTGTCGAGCACGGGGCCTGGCAGATAGACGCTCGGATTGTAGCCGACGCCGCCTGCGGCAGCCGCGAAGATGTCCTTCAGCACGGGGGTCGGCGGCTCGACACCGGGAATTTCGCGCGGATAGATCATCGTGCTTGCCGGATCCTGCGCGCGCTTCTTCATCACGGCATCCGAAAGCATGAAGTCGATCCACTTCATCGCAAGCTCCGGCTGCTTTGAGTTGACCGGAACGAGCCAGCTCCAGCCGACGCCGCCGGTGGGGATATCAGCACCCTTGATGTCAGAAGGCATGGGCGCATAACCGGCGTTGGCGAGGTCGTAGCCGGCCTTGCGGGCATTGGCGGTGAACCAGGGACCGGCAACGAACATGGCCGCACGCTTGTTGAACCAGAGGCGCGAGGCGCCGTCGAGATCGAGGCCTGCCATTTCCTTCTTGATATAGCCCGCCTCGATCAGCTTCTGCAGCCGGACGGCGCCGGCGGCGACCGATGGGTCGTCGAAAGCGATCTCGCGGCGCAGCGCCTTGCCGATCACTTCCTTGCCGCTCGCCGATTGCAGTAGGTTGCCGAAGAGGTGGCCGGCGCTGCCCGGTGTGCGCGGACCGATGGCGATCGGCTGCAGCCCGGTTTCTTCGATCGCCTTCATCAGCGTTTCGAACTCGGCCCACGTCGCCGGCATTTTCCAGCCCGCCTGCGCGAAGAGATCTTTGTGATACCAGATGCCGAGAGCATCGAGCCCATCCGGAACCTCGTAGATTTCGCCGCCGAACTGGCCCTTCAGCTCGGTGTAGAGCCAGGGATAGATCTCATCCTTCCAGCCGCGCTTTTCATATTGTTCGGTGAGCGGCACGACCTGCTTGGCGTTTTTGACGACGCTGATGCGGCCGATACCGGAATTGGTGAGGATTACGTCAGGCCCGGCATCCGACTGGATTGCCGCCTGCACCGCGCCGTTGCTGATCGTGCCGGTCGGCGGCATGAATTCAACCGTTACACCGGGATTGGCCTTCTCGAAATCGGCCTTGATGCCGTTCCAGAGCTGCGCGACCAGCGGTTCGGTGATCTGCTCCGGACCCCACATTTTCAGGGTCTCGGCATGCGCCGGCAAGCTTACGGCGATCATCGCCGCCAGTGCCGTTGTCCGGGCCAGAAATTTCAGCATTGTTCCCTCCTCCGGGCCGCTCCTTGGCCACGTTTTCCGCTCGTTGAAAGGAGACCTCCCTCTCCTTCATTCACCCGGCTAACGCGCCGGATTTTCTTTCTGAAAGCGCGCCATGACGGCCTGCTGGACGTCGCTGATATGCGCGTGCATCAGCGCCTTGGCGCCGGCGATGTCGCGCGCCCGGAAAGCCTGCAGGATCTGATCGCGCTCCTCGGCGGCCCTTTCGGCCAGGTCACGACTCTCATTGGCGATCGAGCGGCAGATCTGGATCTGCAGCGCGAGCCGCGCCAGCGTTTCGACCAGCGGCGCGCTTCCCGAAAGATCGGCGATGGTCTCGTGAAATTCCTTGTCGCGGATGCCATAGGTCGCCATGTCGCCGCGGCGCAGTGCCGCCACCGCCTCATCCAGGATGCGCTCGAAGTTTGCGATATGCCGGTCGCTCATCTCCGGAACGGCGAGCTCGACGGCGAAGCATTCGAGAGTCTTGCGCAGATTATAGAGGTCATCGATCTCCTTCGGCGTGAAGCTGCGCACGAAGAAGCCGCGATACGGCCTGATCTCGATCAGTCCTTCCTTGGCAAGCGTTCCTATGGCCTCGCGGAACGGCGTGCGGCTGACCTGCAGGCGCTCCGTCAATTCCTTCTCATCGATCGAGACGCCGCTCGGCAGTTCGCCGGAGACGATCAGGCGAACGATCTCCTCGTAGATCCGTTCACGAAGGGTGAGGTGGCGAGGTGCGTTCATGATTTCTGTTTCCGTCTGGCGTTCATGATTTAAGTATGCAATATGCGAAAGAATATACAATATGGAAAATACAAAAAGCAGGAACTTTATCGAAGTATGTGAAAATTGATCGAAAAGAGGAGGAAAAACAATGGGAAAGGTCTATATCGTCGGTACCTGCGACACCAAGGGCGCTGAATTGAACTATGCCAAGGAGGTGGTTCTTTCGGCCGGAGCCGATGCGGTGCTGGTCGATGTCGGCACGCTGGGGGACGGCGCGGACGCCGATATCAAGGTGCGCGTAGTCGCCCAATTTCATCCCGCCGGTGCGGCGGCCGTCCTTGGACAAACGGACCGGGGGACAGCGGTTTCGGCCATGGCCAAGGCGTTGACGGCGTTTCTCAATTCGCGTGGCGACATCGGTGCCGTGCTCGGTCTTGGCGGAACCGGTAATACCGCACTGGTCACGGAGGCGATGCGGGCACTGCCGATCGGGGTGCCGAAACTGATGGTCTCGACGGTCGCCTCAGGCAATGTCGCGCCCTATGTCGGGCCGAACGACCTCACCATGATGTATTCGGTCGTCGACGTCGCCGGCCTGAATGCCATCTCGCGCAAGGTGATCGGCAATGCCGCCAATGCGGCGGCCGGCATGGTCCGCAACCCCATTCCCGCCTCGGCGGATGACCGGCCGGGCATCGGCATGACCATGTTCGGCGTCACCACTTCCTGCGTCACCCAGGTTCGCGAGATGCTCGGCGAGACGCATGAAATCTACGTCTTCCATGCCACCGGCGTCGGCGGCCAGTCGATGGAGAAGCTTGCCGATTCCGGTCTGCTGCAGGGCGTGATCGACGTGACGACGACGGAGGTTCCCGATCTCCTTGTCGGCGGTGTTTTTCCGGCGACCGAGGATCGCTTCGGTGCCATCGTCCGCACCGGCCTGCCCTATGTCGGCTCGGTCGGTGCCGTCGACATGGTGAATTTCGGCGCGCGGGAAACGGTGCCGGCAGCCTTCCGCGACCGCAGGCTCCACATCCACAACGCGCAGGTGACACTGATGCGAACCACGCCGGAAGAGAACAGCAGGATCGGCGCCTTCATCGTCGACCGGCTCAACCGGATGCAGGGGCCGGTTCGTTTCCTGCTGCCGCTTCAGGGCGTTTCGGCAATCGACGCCGCCGGTCAGCCGTTCCACGATCCCGAAGCCGACGCGGCACTGTTTTCCGCCATCCGGACCGGCTGGCACGACGCGCCGAACAGGCGCCTCGTCGAGGTCGATGCCCATATCAACAGCCCGGAATTTGCCGTCGCACTCGTCGCCGGCTTCCATGAGATCCATGCCTGAGGAGAGAGTTTTGACCCGTATCGATAGAAACGACATATTGACCAAGCTTCGACGGAAGATCGCCGAGGGCCGGCCGATCATCGGCGGTGGCGCCGGCACCGGCCTTTCCGCCAAGAGCGAGGAAGCCGGCGGCATCGACCTGATCGTGATCTATAATTCCGGCCGTTACCGCATGGCCGGGCGCGGCTCGCTGGCCGGCCTGCTGGCCTATGGCAATGCCAATGAGATCGTCAAGGAGATGGGCCGCGAGGTGCTGCCGGTTGTGCGCCATACGCCGGTGCTTGCCGGCGTCAACGGCACCGACCCCTTCATGCTTCCCGATCACTTCCTCGACGAATTGAGGGCAATGGGTTTTGCCGGCATTCAGAATTTCCCGACCATCGGGCTGATCGACGGCACCTTCCGCGCCAATCTCGAAGAGACCGGCATGGGCTTCGATCTGGAAATCGACATCATCGCCCGCGCCCACGCCAAGGACATGCTGACGACCCCTTACGTCTTCAGCAGCGACGACGCCGTGGCCATGACCAAGGCCGGCGCCGACATCGTCGTCTGCCATCTCGGCCTGACCACCGGGGGCGCGATCGGCGCCGAAACGGCGCTGACGCTCGACGGCTGCGTGGAAAAGATCAACGCGTGGTCGGATGCCGCAAGATCGGTGCGCAACGACGTCATCGTGCTCTGCCACGGCGGGCCAATCGCCATGCCCGCGGATGCGGCCCATGTGCTCGCCCGCTGCAAGGGCTGCAACGGCTTTTACGGGGCAAGCTCGATGGAACGCTTGCCGACCGAGGTCGCGATCAGGGCGCAGGTCGAGGACTTCGCAAAGATATAGGCGCGGCTTCGTCCGGCTGCACGCCAACGGCCGGCGATGAGCTATGGCATGACCATCGCGCCAGAGGCTTGCTGGGAGCGAAGGATCTGGTCCAGCTGTGCGACGAGGGCGCGGCTGCCTTCCACATCCTCCGCCAACCTGGAGAAAACATCCGCCATGCCGCGGAAGATGGTTGCCGCCGGATCGCCCTCTCCGAGGAAATCGGCAATCTCCTGCATTTCGGCAACCCAACGATAGGCCTTGGGATACATGTCTGGAATGGATTTCGACAGCTTGCGGTCGAAATCGGGAAGGCTTTCGGAGAGCTCGGCCTTCAGGCTCTCAACCGCGCCCGAGCGCGATGCGGCAAGCAGCATGGCAGCGCCAAGGCCGATAAATCCCTTGTTGATGCCGGCATAACACATTTTCAGCGCCGAAGCTGCGCCGAGCGGTCCGTCCAGCCTGCGGACCCGTAAGCCGTAATCTTCGAGCAGTCTGCTTCGCTCCGCGCCGTCGCCGCTGACATAAAGGGTCGGACCTGATTTTCCGGCAACCGGCGGCCCTCCGATGATAGCGCCGTCCAGCACCGTCACGCCGATGCCGTCGAACCGGGCTGCAAGCGTCTGCATTGTCTTCGGTGCAATTGCATTGAGGTCGATGAAGGGCGGCGCCGGCGTCCTCGCCGATATGTCGGCAACCAGTTCGGCGACTCTGAGTGCCTCAGCTGGCGGAACGATCGACAGGATCAGCTCGGCTTCGGTCAGCTCTTGGCGGCCGACCGGCACCATGCCGGTTGTCTTGGCTCGCACGATCGTCTGCTCGCTTCGGCCATCGAGGCAAGTCAGCACCGTAGCGCCATGCTCGATCAATCGTTTGGCGACCGCGCTTCCCATTGCGCCCGCTCCGATAATGGCAAAGCTCGGCATCTGAAACCTCGATGTTGTGACGGCACCCGCATGAGAGTTACCGCCGATCGGGCGGTCGTCAACTGCGACAATGCGGCTGAATTCTCGCCTTGAGGCGGCCGATGGTTGCCAATATGCCGGCGGCAGTCCGGCTTGACTTTAGTCAAAGCAGACGCTGTGGATAGCCTTATGATCAGGCAAATGACTCGCATTCGAGGATATTGATCTCAATGTATCGCACGATCATCTGCTGCATCGGCATGGGCTCGAGACAGACGGCCAACCGTCTGCTGCGCCGGGCTGCGGCGCTGGTGGATGAAGGCGGAACGATCGTCGTCATGCATGTCATCGAGAATATCCCGCGCCACCACCTGACCGGTGTCCCTGAGGAATTCGAGACGGCTGCCATTATCGACGCCGAACGGAAACTTGCGTCGCTGTGCAAGGAGCTGGACATCCCGGCGATGATCGAAGTTCGCATCGGCGTTGCCGCCTCGCTGCTCGTCTCGGCCGCAAGGGAGAGAGCAGCCGATCTCATCCTGCTGTCATCCCACGTGCCCGATATCACCGACTATGTCTTCTCCTCGATCGTCGAGAAGGTCGTGCGCCATGCAGGGTGCTCGGTTCTCATCGACCGGCGCCTCGATCATGCCGGAGAAGATTCTGCGGCTCAAACAGAAGACGTCGTTTCGCTCTGATCCTGGCGAGCCTCCGCCGATCATGGCATGACGGGATTTTGACGCTTGGCATCCCCTCCCCTGCGGCGGCCCGGCAACCTATATCAATGCCAACCCAACCAGCAGTATTCACTGCCCGACCGGAGATATGCATGAGCCAGGATCCTTATGAGCTTCTGGGCGTGAAGCGAGATGCGACGCAGAAGGATATTCAAAGCGCCTTCCGCAAGCTCGCCAAGAAACTTCACCCCGACCTCAACCCCGGCGACAAACACGCCGAGGACAGGTTCAAGGAAATTTCGACCGCCTACGAGATTTTGAGCGATGAGGAAAAGCGCGGCCGCTTCGACCGCGGCGAGATCGATATGTCGGGCGCCGAGCGGGCCCAGCGCAACTATTATCGCGATTATGCCGCGGCAAGCGGTCCCAACGATCCCTATCACAACAGCGCCGGCTTCGCCGATTTCGGCGACGCCGATGACATCTTTGCGAGCTTCTTTTCGCGCCGCACCGGCGGTGGCCGGTCGCGCAGCCAGGGTCAGGATCGGCGGTTCTCCATGGAGGTCGATTTTCTCGAGGCCGTCAACGGCGCCAAGACCGAGATCAAGTTTCCCAATGGCCCCGCGCTCGAGGTGCAGATCCCGCCGGGAACCCGCGACGGCCAAACCTTGCGGCTGCGCGGCAAGGGTGAACCGGGCATTGGCGGTGGGCCAACGGGCGATGCGCTGATCGAGATTCGCGTGCGGCCCCATCGCTTCTTCACGCGTGACGGCGACGACATCCGCCTGGAACTGCCGATTTCGCTCAGCGAAGCCGTGCTCGGCGGCAAGGTTCGGGCACCGACGCCGTCCGGACCGGTCAGCCTGACGCTGCCGCCGCATTCCAACACCGGCAAAGTGCTGCGTCTCAAAGGCAAGGGTGCTCCGAAACGCGGCGGTGGACACGGCGACGTCTACGTCACCCTGAAGATCGTATTGCCCGACCGCCCCGACGAGCGGCTCACGTCTCTGGTGGAGGAATGGGCGGCCGCACATCCATACGATCCGAGAAAGAACATGGAGGCCTGATCATGGATGATCTCGAATTCCGTCTTTACTTGAAAATCGATATCGTCCAGCTCGACTTCTGGATCGAACACGGCTGGCTGATCCCGGAGACGTCGAGCGGAGGGCGGCAGTTTCGCGAAGTTGACGTCGCCCGTGCCCAGCTCATCCTCGATCTCATCGGCAATATGGGTGTCAACGAGGCCGGCGTCGACGTCGTCATGAACCTGGTCGACCAGCTCCACGGCCTGCGAGGAACGATGAGCAAGCTCATGACGGCGATCAGCCGCCAGGAGCGCGAGGTCCAGCAACGGCTGTTCGATAGTCTCCAGAATATCGACCGGCTTTAGAAATTGGCCACGTGCGTCTCTTCAGGTTGTGTACCAGTAGCGGACGATGTGGAAGAAAAGCGGCGCGGCGAAGGTGATAGAGTCCAAGCGGTCGAGCACGCCGCCGTGACCCTCGATTACATAACCCCAGTCCTTGGCGTTGAGGTCGCGCTTGATCGCCGAGAGTACGAAGCCGCCGAAGAAGCCCGCGACGACGATGACCGTGCTGACGGCCGCCGCCTGCAGCGGCGAGAACGGCGTCAGGCGATAGAGCAGCGTTCCGACAAGGATGGCCGAGGCGCCGCCGCCGAAGAGGCCTTCGAGCGTTTTCGATGGGCTGATATTCGGCGAGAAACGATGTTTTCCGAGAAGCTTGCCCCAGACATATTGGAAGACGTCGCTGAGCTGCACGACGATGACGAGATAGACCAGGAGAAGGGCCGAGGGCGTGCCGGTCTGCAGCATCAGAAGTGCGGGAGCATGGCTGATCGAATAGACTGTCAGCATCAATCCCCATTGCACCCTGGCGGTGCGCGCCAGGAATTCGTTGACGTCGCCTGTCAAAGTCGCCACTGCTGGCAGGATCAGGAAGGCATAGACCGGGATGAAGATCGCGAAGAGGCCGTACCAGAGTGTCCCGAGTAGCACATAGTGCACCGGCAGCACGACGAAGAAGGACAGGAACAGCGCCAGGTGATCGCCGCGCCGCGATGGCGTCAGCGTCCAGAATTCGCGAAGCGCCATGAAGGACAGGAATGCGAAGAGGACGACCACCGCAGTATCGCCGAGCAGTATCGCACCGCCGAATATTGCCACCATGATCCACCAGGAGCGGATTCGGGCATTGAGATTGTGGACGGTCGCGACGGATCCGGGCTCGGTCGCGCGCCGCTGAAGGATGAAGCCGATGGCCGAGGCGACCGCCAGCAGACCGAGGATTGCGGCAAGCACGATGGAGAAAAAGCTGCTCATGCGATGTGCTTTCCGTCCGCCAACTCGATGACTGCTGCACGGGCGCGGGCCAGGAACACGTCCTTTGCTTCGCCCGGTTCGATGCGCAGCGGCTTGCCGAAGCGCGCCGTGCAGGTGATCGGCACGATGAGCCAGCTTCCCTTCGGCAGGATGCGCTGAAGATTGTCGAGATGGATCGGCACGAGATCGACATCGGGGAAACGGCAGGCAAGGCGATAGATGCCGCTGCGGAACGGGGCGATCTCCTCGCTGGCGCTTCTCGTGCCTTCCGGGAAGATCAGGACCGAGCGCCCCTCCTCGAGCAGGCGCTCGACCGGCTCCAACGGGTTGCTCTCGGGCAGAGGCTTGCGGTCTATCAGGACGGCGCGCAGGCCTTTCTCGGCAATGAAACGCCGAAAAGCGCTCGTTCCCCAGTAATCGCGCGCCGCGACCGGGTGGGTCAGCCGCCGCACCGGCCACGGCAGCGCAGCCATGACGGCAACGGTATCGACATGGCTGTTGTGATTGGCGAAATAGATGCGGCGGCGGGGGTCGGGCGTACAGCCCCGCCACTCGCTTCGGGCGCCGACCATGATCCGGACGAACAGCACGAGAAGGCGACGGACGAGCGCGACCGGCCAGGACGACGACCGGCTCGCGATCGGCCGCCCCGAGGCGTCTTCTTCTTCACCCATTTCAATTTCCCCAACCCAATTGATCTATGCATAGCCTGCCGGAGTCGTCGCGCCAAGCCCTGCAAACCCGGCCCGAGAAGCACGGCGGCACCGCGCGTGCAGCCCTGCCATATCTCGTTCTTTCAGCCAGGTCGTGGCGACCGATCAGCCTGATTTTTAAGCTCATTCGTTGCTTGACACATTTTTGGGCGTTGCTATGATTTTTGAACCAAATGGTAAAAAAAGGGGAGCAATCAATGACCAAAGACATCCTGATTTCACGCCGGGCAGTCATCGCATCGGGCATTGCGCTTGGCGTCAGCGGCTTCGCCCCGCTGGCCAGGGCTGCTGCGCCGTTGAAAGTTGCCGGCATCCATGCGTCGCCGGTTGAAAATGCCTGGAACTCCTGTCTGCACAAGGCCCTCCAGGATGCGGCCAAGGACGGCGTCATCGAATATGTCTTCTCCGAGGGCGTCTCCGGCACCGATTATCCCCGCGCCATGCGTGAATATGCCGAACAGGGCAACAAGCTGATTATCGGCGAGGCCTATGCGGTGGAAAAGGAGGCGCGGCAGGTCGCGGCCGATTATCCCGATACCGCTTTCGTGCTGGGTTCAAGCGGCGAGCAGGCCGGCGACAATTTTGGCGTCTTCGGCACCTGGAACCATGACGGCGCCTATCTCGCCGGCATGCTGGCGGGCAAGATGACCAAGTCGAACATCGTCGGTTCGGTCGGCGCCATTCCGATCCCCGAGGTCAATATGCTGATCAACGCCTTTGCCGCGGGCGTCAAGGCGGTCAACCCCAATGCCAAGCACCTCGTCTCGTTCATCGGCACCTTTTTCGATCCGCCGAAGGCCCGTGAAGCCGGTCTTGCCCAGATCGACGCCGGCGCCGACATCCTGTTCGGCGAGCGCATCGGCACGGCCGACGCTGCCAAGGAACGCGGCATCAAGTCGGTCGGCTCGCTGGTCGATTACACGCCGCGTTATCCGGATACGGTGTTTGCCAACGCCATGTGGTATTTCCGCCCGATCCTCAATGCCGCGATCGCCGATGTCGCTGCCGGCAAACCAGTCGGGAGGAACTACACGTCTTACGGCCTGATGAAGGAAGGCGGCAGCGATATCGTCTTCGTCAAGGGCGTGGCGCCTGCCGAGGCGGAGGCCGCGATGGAAGCCAAGCGGGCGGAGATCAAGGCCGGCACCTTCGAAGTTCCGAAGTTGATGGAAGAGCCGAAGTAGTTCGCCCCATGCAGGGCGATGCGACGGAACTGGCGGCAGCGATCAGGCATGGCAGCCTGAGTGCTGCAGAAGCCTTGCAGATCTCCCTCGAGGCCGCCGCACGGCATGAGTCGCTCGGCGCGATCGCCTATCTCGATGCCGCCATGGGTTTCGCCGCGGCGCACGCCTGCGATCGGGAGCGGCAGAGCGCGCCCGGCGATTTTGCCGCCCGGCCCTTTCCCGGCGTGCCGACCTTGGCGAAAGATCTTGGCGGCCCCTTTGCCGGGTTGCCGGTGACGGCTGGTTCTCGCCTCTTCGAACGAAAGGGCGGCGAAGCCGATTCCGATCTTGCTTCTCGGTTCCGCGATGCTGGCTTCTGCCTGTTCGGCTTGACGACGAGCCCGGAATTCGGCCTTTCGCTCGCCAGCGAACCGGCAATCGGGCCTGTCTGCCGCAATCCGCTCGATCCGGCCCGCACCGCCGGCGGCTCCTCCGGCGGCGCTGCGGCGGCGGTTGCGGCCGGGATCGTCGCGATCGCCCATGCCACCGACGCCGGCGGCTCGATCCGTGTGCCGGCCGCCTGTTGCGGCCTCGTCGGACTGAAGCCGACCCGCGGCGCCATTCCGGGCGGACCATCCTTCGGCAACCACCTCGCCGGCATCGCCAGCGAACTCGCGGTCTGCCGCTCGGTGCGGGATACGGCACTGATTTTCAGCCGGCTGACCGGTCATGCGCGCGGCCCTGTTGCGGATCCCTCCCCTGTCGATACCGGCGCTGGCCGTTTGCGGATCGGCCTGCTGACCGATACTGGGTCGGCCTACCCGACCGAGGGCGATCGGCTCACAGCCGTCGAGGCGGCGGTGCGCGTGCTCGAGAACGATGGACATGTCGTCGTCCCGCTCGCCTGGACCGACTTCGAATGGAGCGTCATCGCCAGCAGCCGCGCCTTCGCCGATATCGTTTCCGTCAACCTCGCCGCGCTCATCGAGGCGGCAGTGCTCGATGAAAGCAGGGCCGAGCCTCTCACGCAGGCTTTCGCGGCGCGCGGGCGGGCACTGTCGGCCATTATGCTCTGGAACACCCTGAGCGACGCCGTCCTGGTGAGCCATCGTCTCTGGTCACTGTTCGACAGGGTCGATTGCATCCTGATGCCGATGCTCGCCGCCGCGCCCCTTGCGATCGGCTCCTTTCCGTCCGATCATGCCGACACGGAACTGCATCTCGAACGAATGGCGGCATTCGCGCCGCTTGCCTGCCTGGCCAATATTTCGGGTTTTCCTGCTTTGACGCTCCCTTTCGGACAGGATCAACAGGCTATGCCGCTGCCGCTGCAGCTCTTGGCGCCTATGGGCCACGAGCCACGCCTTCTGTCGCTTGCCGCACGCCTGGAGGCCGAGGGGCGATGGCAGCACCGGTTTCCGGTGGCGGGATTGTTGTCATGACCGGGTCTGTTCTCGAGATTGTCGGCGTCAGCAAACGCTTCGGCGCCAATCTCGCCAATGACGATATTTCCATGACCCTCGCCAAGGGCGAGATCGTGGCCCTGCTCGGCGAGAACGGTGCCGGCAAGACCACGCTGATGAGTATCCTTTTCGGCCATTACGTGCCGGATGCCGGCCGAATTCTGATCGACGGCGCCGAGCTGCCGCAGGGAAAGCCGCGCGCGGCAATCCGCGCCGGCGTCGGCATGGTGCACCAGCATTTCTCGCTCGCCCCCAATCTGACGGTCCTTGAAAATGTCATGACCGGCACGGAGGGACTATGGTCCTGGCGTTCGGCAACGTCAGCGGCGCGCAAGAAGCTCCTTGCCATTTCCGAGCGCTTCGGCCTCACGGTTGATCCCGACGCTCGCCTTGGCGATCTGTCGGTCGGCGAGCAGCAGCGAGTGGAAATCCTCAAGGCGCTCTACAACGACGCCCGCATCCTCATCCTCGACGAGCCGACGGCGGTGCTGACCAACATCGAGGCCGAGCGGCTGTTCACGACGCTGAAGGAAATGGCCCGCCAGGGCCTGTCGTTGATCTTTATCTCGCACAAGCTCGATGAGGTCATGGCTGCGGCCGACCGCATCGTCGTCTTACGCGGCGGCAAGATGGTCGCCGAACGCAGGTCAGCGGAAACCGGCAAGGCGGAACTCGCCGAACTGATGGTCGGGCGGCGCGTCACACGGCCCGTGCGCGAGCCGTCGACACCCGGGGCCATTGCCCTCGAAGCGGACGGCGTGACGGTGCGCACCGGCGGCGTCGATCGGCTGAAATCGGTCAGCTTTCGGCTGCATCAGGGCGAGATCCTCGGCATTATCGGCGTTTCGGGCAATGGCCAGGCGGCGTTGGCGCGCCTTCTGTCCGGCACGCTGGCGCGCAGCGGCGGCGACCTCAGGCTGTTCGGGGAAGCGGTCGGTCATCTCGGCGTCGCCGATGTCGTCGAAGCCGGCATTGGCCGCATTCCCGAGGACCGCAACCATGAGGGCGTGATCGGCGAAATGGCCATCTGGGAAAATGCGGTGCTGGAGCGCATCGCTTCGCCCACCTTCTCGCGCCGCGGGCTCGTCAACCGCAAGGCCGGCATGGCCTTTGCCCGCGAGATCATCGACGGCTTCGACGTTCGCGGCGGCGGCCCGGCAACCCGCGCGCGGCTGCTGTCCGGCGGCAATATGCAAAAGCTCATTCTCGGGCGCAGTCTATATCGGCGGCCGCGCATCCTGATCGCGGCGCAGCCTGCGCGCGGCCTCGATGAAGGTGCGGTTGCCGCCGTGCATGCGCGCCTGCTGGAAGCTCGTCGGCAGGGGACTGCGGTGCTGCTGATCTCGGAGGATCTTGACGAGGTGATTGCGCTTGCAGACCGCATACAGGCGATCGTCGGCGGCCGGCTGTCGCCGCCCGTCGACGCCGATGGCGCCGACGCCCGCAGGCTGGGGCTGATGATGGCCGGCGAATGGCAAGAGACCCGCGAGGCCGATCATGCGATTTGAGCGCCGCGAGCACCGCCCGCTTTACCTGCTGATCGCCACCCCCGTCATCGCCATCATCGCGGCGCTGGCGCTGGCGGGCATCTTGATCTCGATCGCCGGCGCACCTGTTCTCGACGCCTATTGGCGCATTCTGACCGGCGCCTTCGGTTCGCGGCTTTCGGCGACCGAAACGCTGACACGGGCAACGCCGCTGATGCTGACCGGGCTTGCTGCCGCCGTCGCCTTCCGGGCGCGGCTCTGGAATATTGGCGCCGAGGGCCAGTTCTATCTCGGCGCCATTGCCGTTGCGGCAGCAAGTTCGAAACTGCTGGGCAATCTTCCCGCGCCCATCCTCGTCCCGCTCCTGCTGCTGATCGGCGCAATCGCCGGCATGGTGCTGATCCTGGTTCCGCTATGGCTCAGGCTGCGCTTTTCCGTCGATGAGGTCGTCACCAGCCTGCTCATCAACTTCATCGCCGTGCTTTTCGTGTCGATGCTGATCGACGGGGTTCTCAAGGATCCGCTCGCTTTCGGCTGGCCGCAGTCGCAATCCGTCAGCGATCACGCCATGCTGCCGAAGCTGATCGCCCGCTCGCGCCTGCATATCGGCTTTTCGATCGCCATCGTTCTTGCCGTCGTCGTCCATTTCGTTCAGTCCCGTACGGTGTTCGGCATGCAGTCCCGCGCTGCGGGCCTCAATCCCGCCGGCGCGGTCTTCGCAGGTGTGCCCCTCGGCAGAACGCTGGTGAAGGTCGCCTGCCTCTCGGGCGGGCTTGCGGGGCTTGCAGGCGCGATCGAGGTGATGGGCGTCAAGGGTTACGTGACGACCGATCTGTCGCCCGGTTTCGGCTACGCCGGCATCGTGGTGGCGATGCTTGCCAATCTCAATCCGCTCGGTGTCGTCTTCGCCGCCATTTTCACGGCCACCATGTTCGTGGGCGCCGACGGCATGAGCCGGGGTCTCGGCATCCCGACCTATATCGCCGATGTCACAGTGGCGCTGTCGCTGCTGACGATGCTGATCGCGTTGTTCTTCACCCAGTACAGGATCCGGCGATGATGCAGCTGTTCGATATCATCGCCTCCGCCGGCCTCTGGGCGGCAATCCTGCGGATCGCCACGCCGCTGATTTTCGGCACGCTCGGCGCCCTGCTCTGTGAACGGGCGGGTGTGCTCAATCTCGGCATCGAAGGCATCATGACCTTCGGCGCGATGATCGGCTGGCTTTCCGTCTATCATGGCGCCGATCTTTGGACCGGCCTGCTGATTGCTGCGATCGCCGGCGGCGTCTTCGGTCTGCTGCATGCGGGGCTGACGGTGACGCTCGGCCTCTCGCAGCATGTCTCCGGTCTCGGCGTCACGCTCTTTGCATCGAGCTTCAGTTATTATGTCTTCCGGCTGATCGTGCCGCTTGCCAATACGCCGCCGACCATCGTGCCGTTCCAGCCGATCGCCATTCCCGGCCTCTCGACGCTGCCTTTCATCGGCCCGGCCTTCTTCACGCAGACCGCGCCGACCTATCTTGCGATCCTGATCGCCCTGTTGATGGCCTACATCATCTTCCGCACGCCCATGGGGCTTGCGATCCGCATGACCGGCGAAAACCCGCATGCTGCGGAAGCCCAGGGCGTCAATCCGATGAAGGTGCGTTACGGCGCGGTCATCGCCGGCAGCGCGCTGATGGGAATGGGCGGCGCCTTCCTGACCTTGTCGGCGTTCAACAGCTTCTTCCCGACCATGGTGCAGGGGCGCGGATGGATCTGCATCGCGCTCGTCGTCTTCGCCTCCTGGCGGCCGGGCCGGGCGCTTTTCGGCGCCCTGCTCTTCGCGTTCTTCGATGCCTTTCAGCTTCGGCTGCAAACCGTGCTGAGCGGGCTTGTGCCCTATCAGCTCTTCCTGATGACGCCCTATATTCTCTCCATCGCCGCGCTTGCCGTCATGGCCCGCCGCGCCCGCGTTCCGCAGGCGCTGATGCAGCCCTACCGCCGCGGCGAGCGCTGAGACCGTCCACATCCAACGAGGCTCCGATGTTCGATCTGATCGTCAGAAACGCAAATCTCCCCGATGGCCGCACCGGCATCGATATCGGCATCGAGGGCGGCAGGATCTTTGCCGTCGAGCCCAATCTCCAGGCGCAGGCTGGCGAAGAAATCGATGCAACCGGCAGGCTGATCAGCCCGCCTTTCGTCGATCCGCATTTTCATATGGACGCCACCCTGTCGCTCGGCCTGCCGCGCATGAACGTCTCCGGCACGCTGCTCGAAGGCATCGCACTTTGGGGCGAGCTGCGCCCCATCGTGACGAGGGAAGAACTGGTCGATCGCGCGCTGCGCTATTGCGATCTGGCGGTGACGCAAGGCCTGCTTTTCATCCGCAGCCATGTCGATACCAGCGATCCCAGGCTGGTGACGGTCGAGGCGATGATCGAGGTCCGCGAGAGGGTCGCGCCCTATATCGACCTGCAATTGGTCGCCTTCCCGCAAGACGGCTATTACCGCTCGCCGGGCGCGATCGACGCGCTCAACCGTGCTCTCGACATGGGCGTCGACATCGTCGGCGGCATTCCGCACTTCGAACGGACGATGGGCGAAGGGACGGCCTCGGTCGAGGCGCTCTGCCGTATCGCCGCCGATCGCGGCCTGCCGGTCGACATGCATTGCGACGAAACCGACGATCCGCTCTCGCGCCATATCGAGACGCTGGCCGCGCAAACCATCCGCTTCGGACTGCAGGGACGTGTCGCTGGCTCGCATCTGACCTCGATGCATTCGATGGACAATTATTATGTTTCCAAGCTCATCCCGCTGATGGCAGAGGGTAAGATCAACGTCATCCCCAATCCGCTGATCAACATCATGCTGCAAGGCCGGCACGATACCTATCCGAAACGCCGCGGCATGACCCGCGTGAGGGAGTTGATGGATGCCGGGCTCAACGTTTCCTTCGGGCATGATTGCGTCATGGACCCGTGGTATTCGATGGGATCAGGCGACATGCTGGAGGTCGGCCATATGGCGATCCATGTCGCGCAGATGGCCGGCATCCAAGACAAGAAGAAGATCTTCGATGCCCTGACGGTCAACTCGGCAAAGACGATGGGCCTTTCAGGTTACGGCCTGGAGAAGGGATGCAACGCCGACCTCGTCATCCTCCAGGCGCGCGATACGCTGGAAGCGCTGCGGCTGAAGCCGAACCGACTGGCCGTGATCCGCCGCGGCAAGGTTATCGTCCGCTCGGCGCCGCGCATCGGCGAGCTTTTCCTGGACGGGCGTCCGGCCCGGATCGATAGTGGTCTGGATTACGCGCCGCGCTATTGAGACGCGACGACGCCTGCGCGCTATCTCGTTGCGCGGCGGGCTGTGATGATCCAGGCGCGGGAGTCGAAAAACACACCCTCCGGCGCCATATGCGCCGCCAGCAAATCGCGCAGACGCTGCAGCGGTTTGCCGGGCGGCTCATCGGTGCGTGCGAGCGCGTCCTTCACAAGATAAAGGCCGGCGAGCGCCTCGGACGCCGCATCGACGTCCGGTCCATAGAAGACCGGCTCTCGCACGTCGGCAAAATCGATCGACGTAAAACCTGCGGTACTCAAAAGGTCCTTCGCAATGGGAGGATTGCCAAGCGAAAACGGATTGGGACCACCTGCCGAAATCGTAGTTGCGGGCGCCAGGGCCTGCCGGATGGCGCCAGACCACTCGTTATGCTCCCGGATTTGCCATACCATCCACACAAGGCGCGCGCCCGGACGCATCGCCCTGCCGATATTGGCAAATGCCGCCGCCGGATCGGCAAAAAACATCACGCCGAACCGGCTGATGCAGAGGTCGAAGCCGGCAGCCGGCATGGAATTGCGCGTCTGCCTGCTCGAATACCACATTTCGCAAACCTTCCGCAGCACTCCGTCGCCTTGCGACTTCGAGCATCTCGGCTGATGTATCCACTCCGACCGCTTTTCCTTGCGGCGCGGCGCGGGCGGCCTCGCGCGTCGTCTGTCCCGCGCCGCAGCCGATATCGAGCACCAGGTCACCGGGGGCAACGCCGGCAGCAATACGCAGGTGCCGATTGTGTCTCGCCGCGTCGTAAAAGTCGGCACGATCCAACGCCATAACACTCACTTTGCTTTGTTCGAGGATCAATCTTCAGTCTGATGGGGATTCGCGTGCCAAAACAGATTGCATATGAGGATCAGTTATGCAAGATGAAGACTGGTTGCGAATTGCAATCGGAAAGATGGGTATGGAAATGACCGGGTCAACTCTCGTCGCCGAAAAGATCGTCGCATTCGAAAATGTGCAACTGCACACCCAGGCCTTCGGCGATCCGGCCCACCCGCCCGTATTGTTGATCATGGGGGTGATGTCTTCGATGCTGTGGTGGCCGGAAAGGTTCTGCGAGGAACTCGCCGCACAAGGGCGCTACGTGATCCGCTACGACCAGCGCGACACCGGCCTTTCCACGTGTTATCCGCCGGGCGAGCCGGACTATTCGTTTAGCGATCTGGCCGACGACGCCATCGCCGTTCTCGACGGTTATGGAATTGAGGCCGCGCATCTGGTGGGCATGTCGATGGGCGGTTTCGTGGCGCAAGAGGCCGCATTGCGCCACCGCCGGCGCGTGCGGACACTTACCGTGATCAGCTCGTCGCCGGTCGGAGTCGACGGCCTGCCTTCTTCGACCAAAGCTTACAAGGAACATTCCGCCGCTGCCGAAAGTCTCGACTGGTCGGACCTTGGGACCATCGCCGATTTCCTGCGCCGCGATTCAGCCATGCTGGCCGGCACCAGGCATCCGCACGATGCCGAGGCGGCAACCGCCCTCATCGCACGCGACATGAGCCGCGCCGCGTCCTTTGTCAGCGCGATCAACCATTTCATGCTGTTGAGCGAGGATGGCGCCGCCACGTTGCATGCGTCCGGTATCGATGTGCCGGTTCTCGTAATTCACGGGACGTCGGATCCGCTCTTCCCGATCGAACACGGAGAGGCCTTCACCCGTGTCGCGCCGAGCGCTGAGCTGCACCGGCTTGTTGGTGGCGGGCACGAAATTCACGATCGGGACATCGACGAAATGGTGCGTATCATTGCCGATCGCACCGGGTTCTGACCCGCCTGCCGAGCGGCTGGACGCGCCATGCATGCCGGCATTGTTTCCGGCATGCATGCGCCAATTGCGTCAGGCAATCTTCTGGCGGGCCGGCAGCTTCCAGCCGGGCCGGATGAAATGGCAGGTATAGCCGTTCGGAATCCGTTCCAGATAATCCTGATGCTCTGGCTCGGCCTCCCAGAAATCGCTCACCGGCACGACCTCAGTGACGACCTTGCCGGGCCACAAGCCGGACGCGTCGACATCGGCGATCGTATCGCGGGCGACACGCTCCTGCTCCGGGCTGGTGTAGAAGATCGCCGAGCGATAGCTCGTGCCGACGTCGTTGCCCTGGCGGTTGCGCGTGCTCGGATCATGGATCTGGAAGAAGAATTCGAGGATTTCGCGATAGCTGATCCGGGCGGGGTCGAAGATGATCTCGATCGCCTCGGCATGGGTGCCGTGGTTGCGGTAGGTGGCATTCGGCACATCGCCGCCGGTATAGCCGACGCGGGTCGAAATAACGCCATTATAGCGGCGGATGAGGTCCTGCATGCCCCAGAAGCAGCCGCCGGCGAGCACTGCACGTTCTTCGGTCATTGGGTGTCTCCTTGTTTCCCGAGAGATAGTGTCTCGCACCTTAGATTTCCATATCTCGAGTCCGGCGACCGGCCTGGTTCACGCGTTGACCAGGAAGCCTTCCTTGAGCCAGGGATGCAGCGCCTTGCTGGCCGCGAGGATATCGCCGCGCCCGTCGACTTCAGCGCCGGAAAACCGCGTGACGATGCCGCCGGCCTCTTCGACCATCAGCGCCGAAGCGCCGAAATCATGGATCGAGAGCCCATCCTCGAAAAAGCCGTCCAGCCGGCCGCAGGCGACATAGGCGATCGACAGCGCCGCCGAGCCCAGGCGGCGCACGCCCGCCGTGTTGGCCATCAGGCGTTTGATGGCATCGAAATAGGTCTCCTCCGCAACCGCCTTCACCTGGCCGGGAATGGGCAGCCCGGCGCCGATCAGCACGTTTTCGATGTCGGAGACATCGGCGCAGCGGATGCGCTCGCCATTGAGATAGGCGCCGCCGCCGATCTCGGCGCTGAACAGTTCATCGAGCATGGCGTCGTAGACGACACCGGCGACCAGTCGCCCGCCTTCGGCAATTGAAATCGTCATACCGAAATGCGGAACGCCCCAGGCGTAATTGGTCGTGCCGTCGATCGGGTCGATGTAGATAATCGGGGTCTCCGGCCCAGCCGTGCGGTTACCGACGGCCTCCTCGCCCTGGATGGCATATTCAGGGAAAGCCTTGACCATCTCATCGACGATGATACGCTCGATGGCGACATCGATTTCAGTCTGATAATCGCGCGGCGCCTTGGCCAGTATTTCCCCGGATGTCCGCCGCCGCAGGGAAGCCCGGGCCGTCTCGCCCGCCTTCAACACCGTTTCGGCAAGCACGATGAGGCGGGGCGACGCGTTCGGGGAAAGGCGCGCTGAAGTCGGGGAGGATGCCATGAAAAAAATCCGGATGCTGTAGATATGAACGAAGTGAATCGTGCGGAGCCACTCCCTTCGCAGAGACCGATGATGGTTTTATGAAGCTGCCCGCGCCCGACAGGTCTTATATCAGGCGCTCGGTCGATGCGTCAAAAAGATGGACCTGGGCCGGATCGACCGAAAGTCCGATCATCTCTCCTGGTCTGACCTTGTCGCGCCGCGTCTCGACGATCGTCAGTTCCGGCTGCGTCGCCGCGACGATGAAGGTCGAGGAGCCCGTGGATTCGACGAAGGCGATCGGCACGTCCAAGCTGCCCTGCCCGGGCGCGACAACCTCGATATGCTCCGGCCGGATGCCGGCGACGAGCTTGCGTCCAGGTTCGATTGCGCGTGCCAGTGCAAGCTTCTGTTTTACCGCGCCGAAATCCAATACCAGGCTCTTGCCGTCTTCGGCGGCGATCGCTGGAATGAAATTCATCGCCGGAGAACCGATGAACCCGGCGACGAACCGGTTCGCCGGCCGGTCGTAAAGGTCAAGCGGCGCGCCCTGCTGTTCGATGATGCCGTCGCGCATCACCACGACATGGTCGGCCATCGTCATCGCTTCGACCTGGTCATGCGTGACGTAGACGAAGGTGGCGTTCAGCCGGTCATGCAACGCCCGGATTTCCTTGCGCATCGAGACACGCAACGCGGCATCAAGGTTGGAAAGCGGCTCGTCGAACAGGAAGGCTTGGGGGTTGCGGATAATTGCGCGGCCCATGGCGACGCGCTGTCGTTGGCCCCCGGAAAGCTGGCGCGGATAACGGTCGAGCAGTCTGGAAAGGCCGGTGATGGCAGCGACCTCCTCGGCTTTCTGTTTTGCCTCAGCCTTGGGGACGCGGTGCATCTTCAGCGAGTAGGTCAGGTTCTGTTCCACCGTCATATGCGGATAGAGGGCGTAACTCTGAAAAACCATGGCGATATCGCGTGCTCGCGGCGGCACGTCGTTCATCACCTTGCCGGCAATCTTCAGCGTGCCGCCGGTAATTTTTTCCAGCCCGGCAAGCGAACGGAGCAACGTCGACTTGCCGCATCCTGACGGACCGACCAGCGCCACGAATGTGCCCTTGGGAATTGATAGGTTGACGTTCTTAAGCGCGTGAAAGGCGCCGTAGTGCTTCTCGACGCCCGAGAGTTCGATTTGGATGTCCTGGCTCATACCGAAAACCTTGCAGGTCCCCAACCGGGACCGATGAGATGGTCAAGGGTGAAAAACGTCGTCACTTGACTGCTCCAGCGGCGATGCCGCGCGTCAGCGTGCGCTGGAAGATCAAGAAGAAGATCACGGTCGGTATTATACCCAGGAAAGCCGCCGAGGCCTGCAGCACCGGGTCCGACATGTTCTGACCGCGGGTGAGGCCCATGGCGACCGAGACCGTCTGGTTGTTATTCGATACCAACATGACGAGCGGGATCAAGAATTCGTTCCAAGTCCAGATGAAAAAGAAGGTTCCCAGGACCATGAGCGTCGGCCTCAGCATCGGGACGACGACAAACCACAGCGTTTTCCAATGGGTCGAGCCATCCATCTCTGCCGCTTCGAGGATTTCCTTGGGAAAGGTACTCAGCACGGTCGAGAGCAGGTAAGTCCCGAAAGCGCTTTGCAGGACCGCGAAAATGATGATCACGGAAAGCTGCGTATCATAGAGGCCGCTCGCTTTCGCCATGTAGTAAAGCGGGTAAATGATGGACTCCTGCGGCACCATAATGCCGAGAAGAAAGACCACCAAAATCACGCGCGAACCCGGCACCTTGCCGACCCCAATCGCATAGGCGTTGAACAGGCTTATCAGTACCCCCAACACCGATACAGCCAGACTGATCACCACGCTGTTGAGCAGCTTGCGGCCGAAATCAGACACCGTCCAGAATTTCTCGATCGCCGTGAGATCGATCGACCGAGGAATCGAAAGCGGTCCGCCGACCGCGTATTCGGCGCTCGCCTTGACGGCGTTGAGCAGAGCAAGGAAAAAGGGAAAGAGCGTAAAGGCGAGGAGCAGAATAAGGATGGCCAGCACCACCCACCGCATGGGATCGCGTCGGGCGCGATCGGCAGGTGCGGTCGCTTTTGCCTTGGTGGTACCGTCGCTGAGAACGGAGTAAGCCATGATCTACTCCTTCGCCTCCTGCTGGGACTGGAAACGTAGGAAAATCACGGCCAAAGCGATCGTCAGAGTCGTCTGCACGACCGCGATGGCTGCGGCATAGCCGACGCGTTGTGTTGTGAAGAAGTGGTAGTAAGTCAGATAGGATGGCACGAGGGTGGAATTGTCGGGGCCGCCGGCGGTGATGACAAAAATTGGCGCAAAGACTTTAAGCGCTGCGATCAGTGTGGTCAGCACAACGACGAAAATCTCCGGCGCCAGGAGCGGAATGGTGATCGTCACCAGCCGGCTCCACCAGTTTGCGCCATCGAGCTCGGCAGCCTCGTAGAGGGAAGGGTCGATGCGCGAAAGACCGGCCATGAAAACCACCAGACAGTAGCCGACCTGTATCCAGACAATGACGAGCGAGACGGCAGCAAGCGCGTATGTCGCATCGCCGATCCAGTTCTGGGCGAGGTTATCAAGGCCGATGGCCTTCAGCGTGATGTTGATGACACCGACGGGATTGAGAATCCAGCCCCAGAGCACGCCCGCGACCGTTACGGGCAGAATCTGCGGTAAGTAAAAACCGGCCCTGAAGAAGCTCGAAACCCATTCCCCGAATTGGTCCCTGACGTAGTCGAACAGCAGAGCGGCGAGCACCAGGCCGATACACACGGGTATCACGGTCATCGAGACGATGAACAGTAGCGTGTGATACATCGATCCCCAGAATTGATCGTCCGTAAGCAGGCGATGATAGTTCTGCAGGCCGACCGGTCGCGGCGTGCCAACGCCCTTCCATGCCGTGAAGCTCAGCCCGATATTGGCGAGCTGCGGTATGAGCACGATCAGAATGAAGCCGATCACCCCCGGGATGAGGTAGAGGCTATAGCTTCGTGAACCGTCGCTCGATCGCTGGCTGGATATAGCCATATCATTCTTCCTTCAGCCTACCACAATGGGCTGCGCCGGAGGCGCAGCCCAGCGTTCAAGGTCGCGCTACTGGTTCTCCTGCGCGTCGTCGTAGACCTGCTTGATCTCTTCGACGAACTGCTCCGCAGTCAGACTGCCCTGGAAAAGGCCGGTGTCTTTCTGATTGAGCACGTCGTAGTAGCCGGGGACCGGCCAGTCAGGATAGAAACCGAGGCCGTTTTTGTCAGAGATCTGCTTGAAAACCGCTGCGGCGTTCTTACCGATGGGATTGGTGATGGCGGAAAGATCAGCGGCGATCGGGACGCCGCCGGCATTGCCGAGTTCAGCTTGGTACTTCGGCGACAAGGTCAGGCTGATCCACTCGGCGGCGAGATCGGGATTCTTGCTACTTTTGGGAACGACCCAGAGATTGCCTGTCGAGCCGACCGAATATTTCGGTGTCGGAATGACGAACTGACCCCACTTGAAGTCCTTGATGGTCGAGGCAAAGGTGCCGAGATTCCACGTGCCCGAGACGTACATCGGTGCTTTGCCCGAGGTAAAGAGCAGAGCTGCATCCGGGTCCTTCATGCCCGTGGAGTCCTTGCTGATGTAGCCCTTGCTGACCCAGTCGACCAAGGTCTGGGCCGCATAGAGGTAGGGCGCGCCGTCGAGAGGCGCCTTCAAACCCTGATAATTCTGGATCCAGGCGTCATCGGCCTTGGTGTAGGCGAGAGAGGCAAGCAAGTGCTGGCCACTGGTGTCGATGGCGCCGAGCGCGAGGGGCGTGAGACCTTTCTGCTTGAAGGCTTCCAAGTCAGCGACCCACTCTTCAAGCGTGGTCGGCGGATTGAGGCCTGCCTTTTCGAACATGTCAATATTGTAGAAGCACGAAACATATTCGCCGAAGACAGAAACGCCCCAAACAGGGCCAGAGCCATAGATTCCCTTTTCGTCATAACGGCTGAGGACAAAATCGCCTTCGTTAAGGATCTTGTCCCAGCCCTCCTTCTTCACGTAGGCATCCAGATTGGTCAGCAATCCCTGGCTTGCAACCAGGCCAGCGGTCGCATTGCCCTTATTGTACTCAAGCACGTCGGGGGCCTGATCGGAATTGAGGATCATGCCGCCCGAGGCCTGCAACTGCTGAAATGTCTTTTGCTCAAAGCTGACGTTGATGTCCGGATGTTTCGCCTTGAACTCCTCGAGCGCCTTCTTCCAGACAATGCCCTGAGCCGTGGTCGGCTCCTCGAACCACCAGATCTTGAAGGTCTTCTGTTCGGCATGGCCGATCGATGTCATCAGCATCGCCGTGCCGAGCGCTAGCGCAAGTGTCGCAATTCTTTTCATGCCTTCCTCCCAAAAAAGCGGCTGCGCCGCGAAAAGACGAGTTAGTCAGTCATGGCGCCCCGCCCCGGCCTCCCAGCCCGGCGGCGCTCCATTTTAGTCGGTTGATCAGGGATCAACAATGAAATCTCCGCCCCGGCACTTCTTCAGATAGTTGAGCCCGTGAACCTGGCCAGTCATTTCGAGCTCGTCGCGATAGACCGGGTCGTGCCAGCCTTCGATGTCGATCGAGCCGGACCAGCCGGCGAGGCGCAACTCGGAGATGATGTCGGTCCAGTTGCTGTCGCCGAAGCCCGGCGTGCGCATGAAGACGAATTTCTCCTTGCCGAAGATGCCGTGTTCCTTGATGACCTCCCAGCGGATGGTCGCGTCCTTGCCGTGGACGTGGAAAAACTTGTGCGCCCATTTGCGGATCTGCGGCATGGGGTCGATCAGATAGACCATCTGATGGCAGGGTTCCCATTCCAGCCCGATATGATCATCCGGCGTTTCGTTGAAGATCAGCTCCCAGGCATCCGGATTGTGGGCGATATTCCAGTCGCCGCTCGCCCAGTTGCCGTCCATGGCGCAATTCTCGAAAGCGATCTTGACGCCCTTGTCGGCCGCCCGTTTGGCCAGCTCGCTCCAGATTTGTCTATAGCGCGGCAGGCTGTCGGTCAGTGGCTTGCCGCGGACGCGGCCGGTGAAGCCGGCAACGCAGGTGGCGCCGAAATGATGGGCATTGTCGATGCAATCCCTCCAGCCCTGCAGCGTCTCGAGATCGATTGCGCTCTCTTCCAGCGGATTGCCGAACATGCCGAGCGTCGAGATGGTGATGTCGCGGTCGCCGATCGCATCAAGGCAGCGCTTGCCGAGCTCGGCGAGGTTCTGCCCCTTGGTCGTCTGCCAGAAGAAAGGTTCGAAGCTTTCGAAGCCGAGGTCGGCAATCTGACCGATGCGCTGGGCGGCATCGCCCTTGTTGCCGCTGACCATGGTGCCGATGCGAATGGATTTTGCAGGGTTGCTCACGTCACGTCATCCTGTGCTGAATTTCGATGCGCCGGCCGGTCCTGGCGCTTTCGATCGCGCCGAAGACCATGGCAAGGCTCCTGATGTTGTCGGAATTGACGGTCTCGGGCTGCTTGCCGGTGCGGATCGCCGCGATGAAATCGGCGATGACGCTGGCGTGGCCGTGGGTTTCCTCGTGGTGTTCCGGACCGGGAACGTTTACGGAAGCAAAGCCGTGCAGAAGACCGGGCTCTTCACCGGCGACGGCGGCCTTGAAGCTCTCCTCGCCGTCCCAGGTCAGCATTCCCTTCGAACCGACGAGACGCCACTGGCTTTCCCAGCTGGTGCGCTCGCCTTCGGCGCACCAGGAGCCGCGATAGGTGAAGACGATGTCGTCGGAAAATTCGAAGATTGCGTTTGCCGACGCGCCGTGCCGGTACCAGGAACCCTTCGGGTTGCGCTCGACGCAATAGACGGCGAGCGGCTTCCTGTCCGCGACGTAGCGGGCAGCATCGAAGGTGTGGATCGCCATATCGAGAAGCAGCACATTGTCCATCTCCTCGCGAAAGCCGCCGAAATGCGGCGCGAGGAAGAAATCGCAGTGAATGGCGGTGAGTTCGCCGATCGCACCACTGTCGACGAAACGGCGCAGGCGCCTGACCCCCGAAATGAAGCGACGGTTCTGGATGACGGCGTGGATGCGGCCGGTCTCTGCAGCGAGATCGATCAGCGCCGCGCCTTCGGCCAGCGAGGTCGCCATCGGCTTTTCGCTGAGCACATGGCAGCCGGCCTTGAGCGCGGTCGAAACGACATCATACCGGGCGGGCGGAATGACGATGTCGAAGACGAGATCGGCTTTCGTGGCGGCAATCATCTCCGACAGGTCAGAGCCGATGACGGCGTCTTCCAGACCGAACTCGGTGGCGAGCTTTTCCGCCGTCTCCCGGTTCAGGTCGACGAGGCCGACGATGGCGATGGAGTCGGCGAGTTGAGGGTGGGACGCGATGGCGCGCAACCAACCTTTGGACATAGCTCCGCACCCGCACAGAATGGCACTGAATTTCACGATTTCCTCCGAGGGAATGGCGCCAACTCTCCTCGTGACACGCATCCCGTAAACGTTTACGACTGTAGGCGAAAACATTTTACGCTGTCAATAGAGGCAAAATGCGAAAATGCGGACCGGAGGAAAAGCGTCAGCCATGAAAGGGATTCGCCAGCTTGCCGAGCACCTGGATATCTCGATCGGCACGGTCTCCCGTGCGCTGAACGGCAAGCCTGACGTCAACGAGGAAACCCGCCGGCGCGTGCTGGCGGCGGCCGAGGAGCTCGGCTATGTCGCCAATCAGTCGGGGCGAAGCCTCCGGCAAGGAGAGACAAAGGTCATCGGCCTGATGATCGAAGCGAGCCGGGAAGCAGTGGAAAATGCCGATAACTTCTTCCTCGGCGTCACAAGCGGCCTGCAGCATGTTTTTGCCCGGCACAAGCTCGACCTCCTGATGCTCCCCTGCCCTGCCGACGAGGATCCGTGCGAATATCTGAAGCGCATGGTGGCGCGGCGCGTCGTCGATGCGATGATCATCTCCAACACGCAGCGCATCGATCAGCGCATCAATCTTCTGTCGCGAGCAAGGATTCCCTTCGCCGCCGTCGGCCGCAGCCTTTCGGCCGGCAATTTTCCCTGGATCGACCTCGATTTCGAAGGCGTTGCCGAAGGTGCTGTCGAAAGGCTGGTCGCGCGCGGCCATCGCCGGATCGCGATCACGGCGCCCTCAAGCGAAGTCAACCTCGGCTACGTCTTTGTCGAGAGCTATCGCCGCACGCTCGAACGGCACGGCATTCCCTTTGACCCGTCGCTCGTCATTCGCGTCCAGTCGAGCGAACAAGGCGGGTATCAGGCAGCGCACGAACTGCTGCAACTTGAAGATCGGTCGACCGCAGTCATCCTGATTTATGAGTTGATGGCGATCGGCCTTTACCGACGCCTGGGGGAATCGGGCGTCTTGCCTGGCCGCGATCTCGCGGTGATCGGCTTCCGCGACGCCCCCCGTGCCCGCTTCCTGCAACCCTCGCTCAGTTGCTTCCGCATGTCGCTCTACGATCTCGGTATTGCGCTCGGCCAGATGCTGCTCGCCAACATGCCGGCCTATCGCGAATTCTATCCGGATGGCGGCGGCAACATCATTTGGCCGCTGGAACTGGTACCGGGGCAAAGCGATGCCTTTGAGGTCGAGAACCAGGCCTGAGCGCTGCGGCGGCCGTTCCCCTCACGTGATCGAACCGTAGGGAAGGGGCATGCCGGCATCTCGTCGCGAAGGTCATATTCGGCCCTTGATAATCGCGGCCTGGCAAGGCAGGAGAGTGACATCACGGAGATTAGATGCAGATGACGAGATTGGCGGATTCGAAAGGCCTGGAGATTTCGCATGAGGGGCATCGCACCCGTCTGAAATGGCACCGGCTGCGCAAGCGGTTTGCCGATCCCCTGTTCTCCGCCGAGGTGATGGCGGAGGGTTTTGCGGCAGGCGCCTCGATGGAACTCGATCTGCGCGTGCGCGCCGACGGCGGCTTCGTCGTGCTGCACGACAGGGAGCTTGAAGGTGAGACGACGGGCCGTGGACCAATCGCTGCAAAGAACGCTGCCGACCTCCGCGATACCAGGATGAAGGACGGCACCCGGCCGCTGATCCTCAGCGAGGATCTCGCCGATATGATGCGGGCAACGCATCCGGCCGCATTGCTGCAATTCGATATGAAGGACAATTACGAAGCTGTCGGCACCCGCGGCATCGAGCATCTTGCCAGGCATTTCCGCAATATCGCCGCCTCGGTGATTGTCAGCGGCGGCAGTCTCGACCTCATCGTGGCAGTCAAGGAAAAGCTACCGCATCTGCTGCGCGGCATCGATCCGACCGACAAGCTCTACGACATCAGGAAGGCCGGCGGCTGGAAAGCTGTCGAAACAGAATTGCGCGCCGATCTAAACGGCCCGACCGAGCCGGACACGGTCTATCTCCACTGGCCGCTGATCCTCAACGCCGCTAAAGAGGGGCTGGATATGATCGCGCTCTGCCAGGACCACGGCAAGCGCGTCGATGCCTGGACCTTCACGCTGAAGCAGCCGGAGGCTGGCTTCAGCGAAGAGGAGTGGCTGAATTTTTTGGCACTGATGGCACTCAAGCCGGATCAGATCACCACCGACGAAGCGCCGGCGACCGAGCGCGCCTGGCGCCGCCGCATTAACGGGTAACGGGTGCCAGTCCTTCGATGTCGAGGATGAAGGCGAATTCGTCGGCAAGCCCCGGCGAATAGGCGATGACCGGTCCGCCTTGCGCAAGCGATTTATCGACCGACGGCATGGCCACGATCGCGCCGGCCTCTTCGGCGATCAGCGCCCCTGCGAGCATGTCCCAGGCATTGAGGTGGCGTTCGTAATAGAGGTCTGCCGCGCCTTCGGCGACGCGAAGGAGGTCGAGGGCGGCAGCGCCCATGCGGCGATAGTCCATTCCGCGCTCATGAAGTCGCTTGGAGAGCGCGAGATACTCATCGAAGCTCGTCTTGCGCGAATGACCGAGAATGACGAGCGCATTGGCCGGATCGGCAGTCGTCGCCGCATGGATCGCCAGTCCATCCTTGAAGGCGCCGCCGCCGCGTACCGCGTGAAATACTTTGTCCTCGGCAGCGTCGTAGACGACGCCGATCTCGACCTTGTCGCCGACGACAAAGGCGATCGAAACGCCCCAGTGGCGGAAGCCCCTGATATAGTTGGTCGTGCCGTCGATCGGATCGACGACCCAGGTGCCGGCCCCTTCCGATTGCCCGCCGCTCTCCTCTCCCATGAAGGTATCGTCGGGAAAGCGCGAGATGAGCCCGTGGCGGATCGCCTGCTCGGCCCTCCTGTCGGCGATGGTGACGAAGTCCTGCAATCCCTTGCTTTGGACGGCAAGAGTGCCGGGATCCGACTCGCGCCGAAACCCGGCCGTCTCCCGTCCGACCTCGAGCGCAACGGTAATCGCGGCCTCCGCCCGTGCGCGGATGGCAGCGGCGTCGAATGCGGCGTTCATCAGGCAGTCCTTCTTTTTATCAATGTCACCGGTGTGAATTCGACACGCGCCGTCAGCTCCGGTTCGGCCATCCGGCTTATCAACAGGTCGACGGTCTGTTCTGCCTGGAGGTCACAGGGTTGGCGGATGGTCGTCAGGTCGTAGGCGGTCCAAGCGGCCTGGGGAATGTCGTCATGGCCGATAATGGGGATCGGCGGCGCCTCGTCGCGGCCCCTGCCTTGCATGATGCGATCGATCACGCCGCAGGCCATGTAGTCATTGGCGCAGAACAGCCCATCGATGCCGGATGCGGCCAGGTCGGGCGCCGCATCATAACCGCTCCGGTAGTCATTGATTCTGACCTGCAGGAACTGCGCCTCGACGCCAAGCTGCTTGCAGTCGGCGATGAAGGTCTCGCTGCGACGTCGCGCGGTATAGGATTTGGCCGGGGCAGCCATCACGGCGGGCTTTCGCACGCCGCTGTCGATCAGGTGGCTGGCTGCCAGATGCCCGGCCATGCGGTCGTCAGAAATGATACGGTCGACCAAGGGAATGTCGTCGCCCTTGTTGATCAGTACGATTGGCACGCCTTCGGCCGCACATTGTTCGCAGATTTCGGTCGGCGGTGCGTCGGATGTGACAATGACGCCTGACACGGCGTAATGCAGCAATTGGCCGATGACCGTCGAGGTATCCGCCTCCTGTGAGGTCGGCAACAGGATCGGGCGGAAGTTACGGGCGAGCAGCGCCCGAGACAGATGCTCGATCTGCAGCGTGCGGAACGGGTTGTCGAAACCGGCGGCAACAAGACCGACGAGATCGGAGCGCTTGTTGGTGAGGCTTCGGGCAAGATAGTTCACTCGATAGCCGAGTTGCTTGGCGGCCTGATAGACCTTCTCGCGCGTTTTCGGCGAGACGCTGGCATCCGGCGTGAAGGCGCGCGACACGGCAGCGCGCGAGACGCCGGCCGCCCGCGCCACGTCGAAGGAGGTTGCCTTGCGCGGCCCCTTGTCCTTGTCAGCCAAGTGCTTTCTCCTTAATCGGAGGCGGCCGCATCGAATCGGGCAGATCGGTGCAGATGCCGAGAACCGGCAGTTTCATGAGGTCATCGAGAATGGTCCGCCGCTCCTCGTGCCAGAGCACGATCTCGCGGCCAGCCTCGAAGGCGCGGGCCATCAGCGCCTCGGTCACCAGATCCTGCGGGCGCTCCCCTGCCCTCTCCCAGCAGAGATGCAGAATATCCGCGCGGGCCTCCTCACCGAGAGCATGCGGATCGTGGCCGACACGGATCAGCACCGAGAGCGGAAAATCGCAGGCCGCGTCCCTGAGTTCGCGCACCTGCGCGGTATCGAAGGAACCAAGGCAGGCAAAGCGCTGGTTCATTTCGACAAGGTGCCGCCAGCATCGGATGCCCGTCCCCGGCGCCTTGAGCTCGACATAGAGGCCAGTCCCGGTCTCTCGGGCGAGAGCGGCGACCTCCGAAAAGGTCGGCACGTCGACGCCGTCAAGGCCGGCGAGCTCAGCCGCCGTCATTTCCGATATACGTCTGTCGATGCCATAGACCCGCTGCAGATGGTCGTCATGCGAGACGACCACCACGCCGTCAACGGTCAGCTGCGTGTCGAGCTCCCACATCTCCGCGCCGAGTTCGGCCGCGCGGCGGAAAGCGGCGAGGGTGTTTTCGCGTTCGTGGCCGCTGGCGCCGCGATGGCCGATGCAGAAGGGAAGCCGGCCCTTGGCCGTCGGCCAGCCGTAACGTTGGAAGAAGGCTGAAAAATCGCGGGTCATCAGAGCCTCGTTCCGTTCTCGTCGAAGACGAACACGCCGCGGCTGTCGATGCCCCAGGCGACATCGTCGCCGACGTGAACATCGTTGCGCGCCGGCTGGATCGAGCGCAGCAGCGGCCCGCCGGCAACACGCACGTCGTAAAGGTTTTCTCGGCCTTGTGTTTCGGCGAAGGTGATCTTGCCGGACACGGTGACGTCGCCCGCAGGCGTAAAATGCTCCGGCCGGACGCCGAGCATCAGCTTGGCGCCTTCGGCGGCGCCGATGGCTCTCGGCAACGGGACCCGGATCTCACTTTCCGGGATTGCGAAGGCGCCCTTGTCCATGACGCCGCGCAGGAAGGTGATCGGCGGATTACCGAGGAAGCCGGCAACGAAAGCGGTCTTTGGATCGTTGTACATCTCGGCCGGTGTGGCGATCTGGACGATCTCGCCCTCCTTCATGATGGCGATGCGGTCGCACATGCTCATCGCCTCCACCTGGTCATGGGTGACGAGGATGGCGGTGATGCCGGTCTCTCGCTGCAGGCGGCGGATCTCCGAGCGCATTTCGAGGCGCAGCTTGGCGTCGAGATTGGCGAGCGGCTCGTCGAGCAGCAGCACGTCGGGTTTGCGGATCAGCGCGCGGGCCAGCGCCACGCGCTGCTGCTGGCCGCCGGAAAGCTCGGCCGGCCGCCGGTCCATCAGCTTGCCGATCTGCACGAGGGTCGCGATGCGATCGACCTCTTTGCGGATCTCGGCGGCAGGCATGCCCTTGACCTTCAGGGGGAATCCGATGTTTTCGGCAACCGTCATGTGCGGGTAGAGCGCATAGGACTGGAAGACGACACCGACATTGCGGGCCTGGCTCGGGAGATCCGTGACATCCCGCTCGCCGAAGAGGATGCGCCCGCCGGTCGGCCTGTGAATGCCGCAGACCGCAAAAAGCGTCGTTGACTTGCCGCAGCCGGACGGTCCGAGCAAGGCCAGCATCTCGCCGCCGGCGACTTCGAGCCGCATGTTCTCGATGACCTTGGTGGAGCCGAAGCTCTTCGAGAAATTGTCGAGGAGGATGCGCATCAACCTTTGCTCCCGCCGCCGTAGATGTTCATGAGGTATTTGTTGAAGAGCGCGTAAACGATCAACACCGGAATCAGGTAGAAGAGGCCGACCGCCTTGAACATGTTGAAGTCATAATTGTTATCGTCGGCGAGGAAGCCAGCGAGATAGACCGACAGCACCTGCACCTGATTGCCCGGCGCCAACACCTGCGGCAGGATGAACTCGCCCCAGCCGGAGAGGAAGGAGAACAGGCCGAGGGCCATGATGCCGGGCTTGACCTGCGGCAGCACCAGGCTGCGCCAGACCCTGAAACGCGAAGCGCCATCAACGACGCCGGCCATTTCGATTTCCCAGGGCACGGTATCGTAGAAGCCCTTCATCAGCCAGATGCCGAGCGGCAGGTCGATCGCCGCCTTCACCAGGATGACGCCGATCAGCGAGTTATAGAGGCCGATCATCTGCAGCACGATGAAGATGGCGATGATCAGCGTTACCGACGGAAAGGCGTGCAGCACCATGACGCCGGCAAGGAAGAAGCCGCGTGCCGGCACGTTCAGCCGAGACAGCACATAACCGGCCATCGAGGAGACGAGCAGCACCAGACTGGTGGTGCAGGCCGAAAACAGCAGCGTATTCAGGGTCACGTGCCAGATGTTCGCCTTGCCCGCCGTTGTCTGCCACAGGAAACGCCAATGGTTGAGCGTCAAGCCGGAGGGCAACAAGGCGTCCGGCGGCTTCACCGTGACGGTGTCGAGGAAGAGATAGACATACATCAAGAGCAGCGGCAGGCTGACGATGGTCAGCGCCGTCAGGACAGGCCAGCCGCGATAATTTGCCGAGGGCTGCGAGCGTTCGGCCATGGTCAATCCTCGATCAAGGGCTTGGCGACAAGCGTGCCATAGTTGAAGACGCGCAGATAAAGCAGCGACAGCACCACGCCGATGACGACGAGCACCAGCGCCATGGCGGCACCCAGTCCGTATTCGAGATTGCCGGCATAGTTTCTGAGTGCGGTGTGATAGGCGGAGAGCGCCCAGACCTCGGTCGCGTTGCCCGGCCCGCCATTGGTGGCGAGCAGGATTTCATTGAAGGAGGCGAGCAGCGACAGCGTCTGATAGCAGGTGACGAAGAGGATCGGCCAGCGCATCTGGGGCAGGATGATGTAGCGGATCTGCTGCCAGCGTGAGGCGCCGTCGACCTCGCTCGCATAGAACTGGCTCTTCGGGATGGCCTTCATCGCCGACGAGAACACCAGCATGCCCATCGAGGCGCCGATGAAGCCGTTGATCAGCACGACGAAGAACCAGGCATTATAGGCGGTATCGAGCAGATAGTTCTTCGGGGGGTAGCCGAACTTGCCCATCAGGATGGAGATGAAGCCGCTGTCCCAGGCGAGCCACTTCCACAGCATGACGTAGATGACGACGGGCGTGATGCGCGGCAGGAGCCAGATGCCGCGAAAGATCGAGGCCGGCGTCGGAGGCATGTAATGCGTCCAGATGGCAAGCAGCAGCGCATAACCGACGTTGAAGAGCATCAATACTAGCGCGACATAGAGAACGGTATTGAAAAGCACACGCGCCATGTCGGGCGAGCTGGCCATGCGTGAGAAATTGTCGGTCGTCCAGGTCCAGCCGGTATAGGTGGTCTTGGCGACGGTTTCCTTCTGCTCCGGCGTCAGCTTGAAACCCAGACCGTCCAGCGACGAAAACAGCTGTTCCTTGCTGTCGAAGCGCGTGTTGAGGACGGAGCGGTTGAACTGTTCGGAGATCTGTTTGACCTCACGCGTCGAAGGGCGTTCTGCAAGATCCTTGATCATGCGTTCGACCTCGCGCCGCGTCGCAAAGATCTCGCCGGCGTGTTTGGCGCGCAACTCCGCCGCGATCGCAGGCGCAAGGCCGAGGCCCTCCACGGCCTTGAGGCCGGCTTCGTCGATCGTGTAGCGCGGCTCGGCCATCTCGGCCGCGATCTCCGGCATCGCCGATTTCAGCGTGATCAGCGAATTAGGTGCGATCTGATAGACGCCCCCTGAAATGCCAGTCGCCGTGGTCATGTTGGTCATGGAGAAGACTGCCGTCAGAACGACCGGCATCAGGAAAAACAGCACGATCATGACCGCCGCAGGCGCGATCATCACCAGTCCGAGCGTTCTGGACGTTTTCATGGAAGCCTCCTCGAAGGGATCGATCGGGCGGCGGGGTTGCCGCCGTCCGGAGGGATGCTTCGATCTCAGCGGATGACGATCTTGTCACCGAGCGTGCTTTTCAGCTCGCTTTCGGCATCGCCGATGGCGGCGTCGACGGTCTTGGCGCCGGTCCAGGAAGCTTCGAGGTTCTTCCACATGATGTTCCAATAGGTGCCGAAATCGGAATTGTTCGGCATCGCATTGGCATGCGGCAGCAGGCGTTCGGTGGCTTCGCGGGTCCAGCGGTCAGCCGAGTAAAAATCCACTTCAGACTCCGCCTCAGAAATGCCGAGATGGGCTGACTTGACCGCATGCAACGCATTGATGCGCGGCTCCGAGGCGATCGTGATCAGCTTGGCGGCGATATCGGTGTCCTCCTTGTCGTGGCCTGCGGTCAGGAGGTAGACGAGCGGATGCGTCAGCGTGTTGGCCTTGCCCCCTTCGCCGGCCGGGATCAGCGTGAAGATCACGTTGCCGAAGAAATCCTTGAGGCCTTCCTGATTGACGAGTCGGGCATAGTGCCAGGTGCCGCCGTCCCAGATGCCGGCCTTGCCGGTGGCGACTTCCTTCCACCACTGGTCGCCCGGCATGCCGATGTGGTTCTTCTTGGTGACGCCTGATTTAACAGCGTCGGCGAAGAACTGGTAAGTGCGTGCCATCGCAGCCTTGTCGAAAACAAGCTTGCCGCCTTCTTCCATCGTGCCGCCGAAGCTGGTGTAGAACTGCCAGTAATCCGGACCGTTGCTGGTGCGCGGATAAAAGCCGTAGCCGGGCTGGACGAGGCCCTTGTCCTGCATCTTCCTGGCGTCTTCGAGCAGGTTCTTCATCGTATACTTGCCGTCCTGCACGTTCTGCGGCAGGGCGTCGAGATCGGCGTCGCTGTAGCCGATCGCCTTCATATACGGTTTCCAGAAGAACATCGGCCGGGATTCTGCATCCTGCGGGATGCCGTAGACGGTGCCGTTGTAGGAGGCGATCTTCAGAAGATTTTCGTAGATGCCGTTCAGCGGCCAGGAGTCGAGGTCGACATAATCTTCGATCGGGACGATCAGGCCGGATTGCGACCAGGGCGCGATGTCCTCATGGCCGCTTACGACGATGTTCGGGGCGGTCTTGGCTTCTGCGGCAAGGGTGAGCGCCTGTTTGAAGTCTTCCCAGGCGCTATAGGGCTTCTTCTCGACGGTGATTTTCAGGTCTTCGCCCTTGAGGGCGGCTTCGCGCTGCAGCTGCTGCGCCGCGATCTCGATGGCATCGAGACGATAGACGTCGTTCGGGCCGGTGCCGCCGGCCCAGACGCTGATGGTAACATCCTTGGCGAATGCAAATACGGAGGTCGAGGCCAGGATGGCAGCCGCGATCGTAAGGGATTTCAACGTCGGCAAAATGGTCATCTTCTTCATCTCCCCAGAAGAGCAGTGTGAAGCCTCTTGACGGGTCATCACTGGTGTTGACGACCGCTTCGAGAGCCCGCGAAACGTGACAAGTCCCGCTCTATGGGCTTGATGTAACGGTCGAATGACAAAATTGAGCACGTGTGCAAAAATTATTATGACGATGTGCGCGGGACTTGCAAGCGGCAGTGTTCGACGGGCATCTTTTATGCTTCAAATTGCGGCTTTCCTGGTCTAGCATCGCCTCATGAGCCTTGAATCCGTCCGCGCCTTCCTCCGTGCTCACGCACCCGATATCGACATCATCGAAACCGCCGAGAGTTCCTCGACGGTTGCCCTTGCCGCCGAAGCCCATGGCGTCGAGCCCGCCCAGATCGCCAAAACGATCTGTCTGCGCGTCGGCGAACAGATGATGCTGGTGGTCGCCGGCGGTACGGCGCGGCTCGACAATCGCAAGTTCAAGGACACTTTCGGGGCCAAGGGGCGCATGCTCGATGCCGAAGAGGTGGTGGCGGTCACCAGCCACCCGGTCGGTGGTGTCTGCCCGTTCGGCCTGCCCGCGCCGCTGCCGATCTATTGCGATATTTCGCTGAAACGTTTCGATGAAGTGGTACCGGCGGCCGGCTCGACCAATTCGGCCGTGCGCATCGCTACGGGACGGCTGGCCGAGCTCACCGGCGCCAGTTGGGTCGATGTTTGTCAGTAAAACACTCGCAAAACTTCAAACAGAAGAAAGACGACCTATATTCTATCCCGACATGCCGTGATTGTGCATGACAGGAGACCAGGAATGCCGAGTGCCGTTTCGCGTTTTGCCAAGATGGCGGCCATTGCCGTACTGACGAGCGCTACCGTTTTTGCCACGATCAGCGATGCCGATGCGCGACGCGCCGGCGGCTTCGGCGGGTTCGGAAGCCGTGGCACCCGCACTTTCAGCGCGCCTCCGGTTACCCGTACGGCGCCTGCCCCGGCTGCCCCCATCGAACGATCGATGACGCCGCGCCCGCAAACGACGGCACCCTATAGCACGCAGCAGCCCGGCTACGCCCAGCAGCGCCCGGGTTTCTTCAACGGCTTCGGCCGTTCGATGATCGGCGGGCTGATCGCCGGCGGTCTCCTCGGCATGCTGCTCGGCCAGGGTTTCGGCGGCGGCTTCGGCTTCCTCGGCATGCTGCTGCAGATCGCTTTGATCGGCGGCGCCGTCATGCTTGCCATGCGTTATTTCGCCAACCGCCGCCAGCCTTCTTACGGCGCCAGCGGTCAGAGCCGGTCCTACGGCCAGTCCGTTAAAAAGTCGCCCACGAACTCTTCGTCGTTCCAGATCCCGGCGATCGGCTCGGGCGCCGGTTACGGCGGACTGCCGCGCGGCAATCGCCTAAGCGACGAGATCGGGCTGGTCCAGGCTGATCTCGACCAGTTCGAGGAGTTGCTGACGAGCGTGCAGACCGCTTACGGCGCCGAAGATTACGGCGCGTTGCGCCGGCTGACGACGCCCGAGGCCATGTCCTACCTTGCCGAGGAACTGGGAGAAAACGCCACCAACGGCGTGCGCAACCGTGTCTCCGACGTCAAGCTGCTGCAGGGCGATATTGCCGAGGCCTGGCGCGAGAACGGCCACGAATATGCGACGCTCGCTATGCGTTATTCCTCGATTGATGCGATGGTCGAACGCGACAGCGGTCGCGTCGTTTCCGGCGACGACCGCCGTCCGAGCGAAAGCACCGAGATATGGACCTTCGTGCGCAGGCCGGGCGCGGACTGGAAACTCGCCGCGATCCAGGGCACCGGGCAGCGCGCCGCTTAAAGAAGGCTCTTATTCACGCCGCCCAGGCTGTCAATCAGCTTGGGCGGCATCTTCAATTCACCGCGACCGGCTTGGAGCGCATGCGGGAGACCGTCTCGCGCTCCGCCCGTTTGCAGCGCATCGGCGGCAGGCCGCGATCCATCAGGTCCATGTCCTCGAGCACCATGTCGCCCATCTTCTTGAAGGCGCTGTCGAGCGCTCCGGCCCGGTGCGCCGAGCGGATGAAGCCCTTCAGGCTGCGTACCGGATGATCAGGCGGCAGCGGCTCTTCAGGGTAGACGTCGCTTGCCGCGACGATATGGCCTGACGAAACGGCCGCCATCAATGCGTCGAAATCGACAACGTCGGCGCGGCTGAGCAGGATGAAGGCCGCTCCCCTGCGCATGCTGGAAAAGGCCTCGGTACCGAGAAATCCCCTGTTTTCGCTGGTGACGGCTGCGACGACAAAGACGAAATCGCTCTTCGTCAGGACATCCTCCAGGCTTGCGGGCTCGACGCCGTTTTCTTCGAGGAACGAGCGGGGCAGCCAGGGATCGAAGACCCGGATGCGCGCCCTGAAACCGGACAGCAAGCGGCGTAGCGCCCTGCCGAGATCGCCGAAGCCGACAATGCCGATCTCGGAACCGGCGATCAGCCGCGCGCTCGCATTGCCCTCCCCGCCCCAGAGCTCGCTGCCCTGGCGAAAGGCCACGTCGGCATCGACGATGCCGCGCGCCAGGGCCAGCGCAAAGCCGAGACCGATTTCGGCCACCGGCTCGGCGAAAACCTGGCCCGTCGTCACGACATGGATGCCGCGCTCGAACAGCACGTCATAGGGCATGTTGTTGAGAAGATTGCTCTCGACGTTGAGGATCGAGCGTAGAGCCGGCATTCTGGCGAGCGTTTCCGCCGAGAGCGGCGGCTGACCGATCACATAGCGCGCTCTGCCGAGAATTTCGTCGCCAAGCCCGGCGATGTTCTTCGGATCGGCTTCGACAACTTCGTATTTCGCCTGCAGTTCGGCGCGTGCCTTATCGCTGAAGATCAGATCGAGCGTGCGCGGCTCGGGCGCGCTGATCGCCAGCGGTCGTTCGGCATTTGTCATCGGCATCTCCTCCGTCGCGGCGGCTTGCGTTGCCGGCTGGAGAATTGATAACCTCCGACCGCGGCCGTTTCCAGTTGGTGGACGAGAAATTGCAGAGCGAACCGCGCACCGGTGCTGATCATGAGTGGCCGAAGCAATGGAAAGCGGCATTTGCCTATCAGATAAGCAATTGAATTCTCTGGCTATTCGTGGCTTTTCTGTTGACGGTCCGAACTGCCTGAATTAGCTTGAGGCATCCCGGCAGGAAGTCGAAGAATTGCAAAGGAAACGAACCATGAAGTCAGTACTTAAGAGCGGCCTGCTTGCCTTGGCTGCCGCAGCGCTACCGGCTGTCGCTTCCGCCCATCCTGCCGTCGGCGACGCTGCCGGCTTCAGCCACGGCTTTGCTCATCCGATCTCCGGCCTCGATCATGTCCTTGCCATGGTGATGGTCGGTGTGGTTGCTTTCCAGCTCGGCGGTCGCGCCATCTGGCTCTTGCCGTTGACCTTCGTCCTGATGATGGCATTTGGCGGTGCTCTCGGCGTTGCCGGCGTTGATCTTCCCTTCGTTGAGACAGGCATTGCGCTTTCCGTCGTCGTTCTGGGGGGCATGATTGCAATCAATGTCAGGGCGCCGCTGGCTACGGCGCTCGGCATGGCGGGTCTCTTCGCCATCTTTCATGGCCATGCGCACGGCGCCGAAATGCCGGACGACGCTGCCGGCGCCGCCTATGCTGCCGGCTTCATGATGGCAACCGGACTGCTGCATGGCGCCGGCCTCGCGCTTGGCTGCGTGATCGGCCGCGCCGGCGAACGCCAGGGCGTTTTCGTCACGCGGGCGGCCGGCGGCCTTGCCGCCATCTCGGGACTGGGCATCCTGGCCGGTCTGATCTGATCTGTCCGCATTTCGGCAAGAAGCCGATACGCAGCTGACGCACCTCGCTCGGACAATTACGCTCGGCATGCGCGATGCAATGCCGGACATAGTTTTCGCATTATTGCGCTGACGAACCGCGGAGTTGCGCCGCGTAATCCGCTGCGGTCAATACCACGCGTGAATTGACAATATCCAAATTGACGCAGGCACCTCTTGCTGATTGTCGGCGGGAGGTAAAGCTCTGTATAGTGATTTCAGAAATTTCTGAAATCACAGACTCAACGGAAATTGACATGAACCTTCCGCCTCTCGTTCAGTCCTTTGTTCTCCATTTCGGGGAAATGGGATCGCGCTGGGGGATCAATCGCACAGTCGGTCAGATCTACGCCCTGCTATTCGTCTCTCCCGCCTCGCTCTGCGCCGAGGAGATCGCCGATTCCCTCAGCATCTCGCGCTCCAATGTGTCGATGAGCCTGCGCGAGCTGCAGGCCTGGAATCTCGTCCTTCTCAAACACAAGCCGGATGATCGCCGCGATTTCTTCACCACACCCGATGATGTCTGGCAGATATTGAGGACGCTTGCCGAGGAGCGGAAGAAACGGGAGGTCGACCCGACGCTGTCGGTTTTGCGCGAAATCCTGATGCAGCGCCCGGCAAGCGAAACCGAGCGCTATGCGCAGGAACGCATGGGCGAGATGCATACGCTGATCGAACAGCTGACGCATTGGTATGAAGACGTAAAACAACTTGAAACGGAAAGGCTCGCGACGCTACTCTCGCTGGGCGCGAAAGTGACAAAGCTTCTGGAGGCCAAGGACCGAGTCATCTCGCTCGGCCGCAGCCGCCGGCCGAATCCTGCGAACAAGAGTTAGCGGCATGGGCACTGCTTTCTTCGACGCGACAAACGAAGCGGATGGACGGCCGCGGGCTGGAAAGGTCGCGACACCACGCGCCGATGCGGGCAAAGGCCGGCTGCGCAATGCGGCGATGCTGCAGGCGCTGGCCGCTGTCATCTGGATCCCGCAGGCTGCGCTGCTGGCCGTCTCGGTTGGCCGTCTCGCCGGCGGCGGCGGGCAGCATGACGTTCTCTGGCCGGCCTTTGGCATTCTCGTTCTCGGATTGGTAAGAAGCTGTCTCGACGCGGCTGGGGGGCGCCTGGCCTTCCGCGCCGCGCGGAGCGAACTCAGCCGAAAGCGGCAGGCGGCGGCCGCTTCCCTCTCCTTGGCGTCGCCGGTCGACCGCGGCCGGCCGGCATCCGGCAAAGCCGCGAGTGTCATCGGCGAACAGGCTGAGCTCATCGTGCCCTATCTCGCCCGTTTCCAGCCGGCGCGGGTGAAAGCGAGCCTTGTGCCGCTCGTCATCCTTGTCTTTATCCTCGCCGTCTCCTGGATCGCCGCGCTGGTCCTGCTGTTTGCCGCGCCGCTGATTCCGATCTTCATGGCGCTGATCGGTTGGCGCGCCCAGGCGGCCAGCGAAAAGCAGCTTGTGGCGACCGGCGATCTCAACGGCTTCCTACTCGACCGCCTGCGCGGACTGACGACGATCCGTGCTCTGGATGCGGTCGATACAACGGCCCTGCGGCTGCGTCGCGAGGCGGAATCGCTGCGTGCGCGCACTATGTCCGTGCTGAAGATCGCCTTTCTGTCCTCGGCCGTGCTCGAGCTTTTGGCAGCGCTCGGCGTGGCTATGGTTGCCGTCTATGTCGGCTTCAGCCTGCTCGGCGAAATCCGTTTCGGCACTTGGACAGGACGGCTTGACCTGACAGAGGGACTGTTCATGCTGCTGCTGGCGCCGGCCTTCTTCGAGCCGCTGCGCGAACTCTCGGCCGTCTGGCACGACCGGGCGGCGGGGGAAGCGGCGCTGAAAGGCCTGGACGCGCTTGCCGCCGAAGGTCTGTCCATTCGAGGATTGGCCGAACCGGCGGCTCTCGCCAGCACCGAGGCGCCCGGCATCCGACTTGAAAATCTCGCCTTTGGTTACGGCGCCGACGAGCCGCTGATCCTCGACCGCTTCAACCTCGATATCGCCGCCGGCGAACATCTGGCGCTGCTTGGTGCCAGCGGCTCCGGCAAGTCAACGCTTCTTTCGCTGATAGCGGGACTGGCGCCCTGCGTCGGTGGCCGCATCGTCATCGGTGGCATCGAGCTTGGGGATGACACCGTCGCCACGCTGCGGGGCGCGATGGCTTGGATCGGCCAAAAGCCGCATATCTTTGCCGGTACCATCGCAGGCAATATCGCACTCGGCAGGCCTGGTATCTCGCGCGGCGACGTGGCGGACGCGCTTGCCGCCGCCAGCCTCGGAAAGGTTGCCGACGCTTATGGGGGCCAGCCGCTCGGCGAAGGCGGGATCGGTCTTTCCGGCGGCGAGGCGCTGCGGCTTGCGATCGCACGCGCTGCTTGCAATCCTGATCTGAAGATCATTCTGGCCGACGAGCCGACCGCGCATCTCGACGCGGACACGGCGGCTGATGTGACCGAGACCTTGCTCGCGCTGGCGCGGGGTCGTACCCTCATCGTCGCGACACATGATCCGCTGCTCGCCGCCCGCATGCACCGCGCCATCCGCATCGATGCGGATTTCGCCATGAGGGAGGCGGCTGAATGAGCTTCTTTGTTGCAGACATCAAGCCGATCCTTCGTCTGTTCTTGGCCGAAGGTCGACGCGCGTTGTTTGTCGGCGCCGTGCTTTCGGCGGCAACGGTGACGGCAGGGGTCGCGCTGCTCGGACTCTCCGGCTGGTTCATCACCGCCACTTCCCTTGCCGGGCTATCGGCCGCGGCCGCCATGACCTTCGACGTTTTCGCACCGGCCGCCGGCATCCGCCTGCTCGCCGTCGTCAGGACGGCGGCACGCTACGGCGAGAGGCTTGCGACCCATGATGCAACACTCGGCGTGCTTGCCGCGCTGCGCGAAAGACTGTTTCGCGGCTTTGCCGAACCGGGTGCTGCCCGTGCTCTGGCGCACCGTCCGGCGAGACTGCTGTTCCGGCTGACGGGCGATATCGATGCGCTTGATTCCCTCTATCTCCGAATTCTCGTGCCGGCTGCTGTCGCGATCGGCGCAACACTGACTGCGAGCGTGGTGCTGGGCCTGATGCATCCCCCGTTCGGCCTGTGTTTCGGCCTCTTTCTCGCCGGAGCCGGCCTTGGCCTGCCATTGATCGCGGGCCGCGTTGCGCGCAAACCCGCCCGCAGGCGTGCCCATGGCATCGAGGCGCTGCGGTCACGGACGATCGATCTCGTCGCCGGCCAGACCGACCTGCTGATGGCCGGCCGGCTCAAGGCGCAGAGGAGCGCCATCGCGGATGCCGACAGTTACGCGGCTCAAGCCGATGATCGGTTGAACCGTGTCGAAACCGGTCTGACATTCGGTTTCGGCCTCGTCTCCACGCTCCTGCTGACGGCATCGCTGCTCACGGTGGCCGCGCTTGCGGAAACGAAAGCGATTAGCGCGCCGGTCGCAGCCCTCGGCCTGCTCGTCGCCTTCGCGGCGGTCGAACCCTTCGCGGCGCTCCGCCGCGGGGCTCTGGAACTCGGCCGAACGCTGCTGGCCGCAAAGCGGATCGCACCGCGGCTTGCCGTCGCTGATGAGACCCAACCGCCAGCGACGCCGCTGCCGGGACACGCCTTTTCTCTGGCTGGCGTGTCCGCCTTCCATGAGAATTCCGCCGTGCCGGCGCTGGAGGACATCGACCTGGTGCTCAAGCAGGGCGAACGCCTTGCCGTCATCGGCAGCAGCGGCGCCGGCAAGTCGAGCGTGCTCGCTCTGCTTTCCCGCGAGTTGCCGGCAAGCGCAGGAAGCGTCGCCGCGATGAGGGCGACCTTGCTGACGCAACGGACGGAACTCTTCGAGGATAGCCTGCGCGGCAACCTTCTTCTTGCGAACCCGGATGCGAGCGAGGACCGCCTTCGCGAAGCGCTCGCCGCCGCCGGCCTGCTTGCCGATATCGAGGCCATGCCAAAGGGGATCGACACAAGGCTCGGCGAGTGTGGGCTCGGACTTTCGGGCGGCCAGTCGCGCCGGCTGGCGCTTGCCCGGCTGTTCCTGCGCGACACGCCGCTCTGGCTGCTCGACGAGCCGACCGAAGGCCTCGACGGCGCCACCGCTCGCGATGTGCTCTCACAGCTGTCGTTAATGGCGGCAGGCCGCTCGCTGGTGATCGCCACGCATATCCGCCGCGAGGCTGCGGTTGCCGACCGCATCGCCGTCATCGAGGGCGGCCGTATTTCGGAAGTTTCGCGCCGTGGGGAGGCGGCGTTCGAAAAGGCGCTCGACCGGCTTCGATCGGACTGAGCAAGACCCGCATGCCCTCACCCGCCGGCCGGCGCTGAGGAACGCTCCGTACCCCGTGGGACCGTGGGAGAAAGACAATGGAACTAGATATCGTAGCACTTTCGCGCTTCCAATTTGCGCTGACGGCGCTTTACCACTTCCTGTTCGTGCCGCTGACGCTCGGCCTGTCCGTGCTCCTGGCGATCATGGAAACCGTCTATGTGATGACCGGCCGCCAGATCTGGCGGCAGATGACAAAATTCTGGGGCACGCTGTTCGGCATCAATTTCGTGCTCGGCGTCGCCACCGGCATCGTCATGGAATTCCAGTTCGGCATGAACTGGAGCTATTACAGCTATTATGTCGGCGACATCTTCGGCGCGCCGCTGGCGATCGAAGGCTTGATGGCCTTCTTCCTGGAGGCCACCTTCGTCGGGCTGTTCTTCTTCGGCTGGGACAAGCTGTCGAAGGTCGGCCATCTCGTCGCCACCTGGGCTGTGGCGCTCGGCTCGAATTTTTCCGCCCTTTGGATTCTCATAGCCAATGGCTGGATGCAGAACCCGGTGGGATCGGCACTCAATCCGCAGACGATGCGCATGGAGATCACAAGCTTCTTCGACGTCGTCTTCAACCCGGTCGCCCAGGCGAAATTCGTTCATACCGTGTCGGCAGGCTACGTCTGCGCTTCGATCTTCGTGCTCGGCGTCTCGGCCTGGTATGTGCTGAAGGGCCGGCATATCGAGCTTGCCAAGCGTTCGATGACGGTCGCCGCCTCCTTCGGTCTTGCCTCGGCGCTGTCCGTCGTCGTGTTGGGTGACGAGAGCGGTTATCTGGCAACCGAAAACCAGAAGATGAAGCTCGCCGCGATCGAAGGCATGTGGAAGACGGAGCCGGCTCCGGCCGCCTTCACCGCCTTCGGCTTTCCGGATCAGGAAGCGCGCGAAACACATTTCGCCGTGCATATCCCCTGGGTCATGGGCTTGATCGGCACACGATCGCTGACGACGGAAATACCCGGAATCGATAAGCTCGAACAGCAAGCCGAAGCCCGCATCCGCGGCGGCATCAGAGCTTACGATGCGCTTATGCAGATCCGCGCAGCGCCGACGCAGGATCAGGTTGCGCAGGAAGTGCACACCTCCTTCGAGGATCTCGGCCATGATCTCGGTTATGCCCTTCTGCTGAAGCGTTATGTCGACGATCCCCGCCAGGCGACCGACGCGCAGATCGTTCAGGCGGCGCGTGATACGATCCCGCATGTGCCGACCCTCTTCTGGTCCTTCCGCATCATGGTTGGGCTCGGCATCTTCTTCATCCTGCTGACATCAACCTTCTTCTGGCTATCGGCGCGGCGCCATCTCGACAAATATCCGCTGCTGCTGCGGATTGCCGTGCTGGCGATCCCGCTTCCCTGGGTCGCCATCGAGCTCGGCTGGGTCGTCGCCGAATTCGGCCGCCAGCCCTGGGTGATCGAAGGCGTGCTGCCGACGGCGGCAGCCGTCTCCAGCCTCGGCGCCGGCACCGTGCTTCTGACGATCATCGGTTTTGCCGCGCTCTACACGGTTCTGATCGTCATCGAGATGAGTCTGATGATCAAGGCGATCCGCCAGGGACCGGAACCGGACGACGCGCCGCAAGCCGTGCTGATTTCCGAAACCCTCGTCCCGGCCGCGGAGTGACCTGTCATGATCCTTCACGAACTCCTCGATTATGAAACCCTGCGCGTCATCTGGTGGCTGCTGCTCGGCGTCTTGCTGATCGCCTTTGCGACGACCGGCGGCTTCGACCTCGGCGTCGGCACGCTCCTGCCCTTCGTCGCCAGGACCGATACGGAGCGGCGCCTGGCAATCAACACCATCGGCGCAACCTGGGAAGGCAACCAAGTCTGGTTGATTCTCGGCGGCGGCGCCATCTTCGCCGCCTGGCCGCCGCTTTATGCAGTCTCCTTCTCGGGCTTTTATCTCGCAATGTTTGCGATCCTCTTCGCACTCATCCTGCGTCCGGTCGGTTTCAAATACCGGTCGAAGCGGGAAAGTGTCCGCTGGCGCTACGGCTGGGACTGGGCGCTCTTCATCGGCGGCTTCGTGCCGGCGCTGATCTTCGGCGTTGCCGTCGGCAATGTGCTGCAGGGCGTGCCCTTCCGCTTTGCCGACGATATGCGGATCTTCTACGAAGGCTCGTTCTTTGCCCTGCTCAACCCCTATGCTTTGCTCTGCGGCCTGCTCTCCGTCGCCATGCTGACGATGCACGGCGCGGCCTGGCTGGTGTTGAAGGCGAGCGGGCCGGTTGCGGAACGCGCCAGGAGTTATGGCAGCATCGCCGCCCTGGCGGCCATCGTGCTATTTGCCCTCGGCGGGCTCTTCCTATGGGTCGGCGTCAGTGGCTATCGCATCAGCAGCGATATCAGCCCGATCGGGCCTTCCAATCCGTTGCTGAAGACGGTGGTGCCTGAGAACGGCGCATGGCTTGCCAACTACACCGCCCATTCATGGATGATCGTCGCGCCCGTCCTCGGCTTTGCCGGTGCGGCATTGGCCTTCATCGCCATGCGGGCAAGGCGCGAGGTGATGACACTGCTTTTCAGTAAGATCGCGATACTGGGGATCATCTCAACGGTCGGCCTGTCGATGTTCCCGTTCATCCTGCCCTCCTCCCTCGATCCGCGCTCGAGCCTGACGGTTTGGGATGCATCCTCCAGCCACATGACGCTGTTCATCATGCTCGTGGTATCGGCGATATTCCTGCCGATCATCTTTGCCTACACCGCCTGGGTCTATAGGGTTTTGTGGGGCAAGGTCGACGAGAAATCGATCACAGACAAGAACAGTCACGCTTACTGAGGGAGACGAAACGATGTGGTATTTCGCATGGATTCTCGGCCTGCCGCTGGCAGCCGCCTTCGCTGTCCTCAACGCCATGTGGTACGAGCTGATGGACGACGCAGCCGGAAGAAAGGCGTCCGAAACGCGCAAATAAATATGCGAAGGGCGCGGCTTCGAACCGCGCCCTTTCCCTGTTTTATCAGCCTTCCAGCCACTTCACCTGATCGGGTGTCAGCTTGATGTCGAGCGCCGAGAGGCTGTCCTCCAGCTCGGCGATGGTGCGCGGCCCGATCAATGGAATGACCGGGAAAGGCTGGGCGATCACATAGGCGAGCGCGATGTGGATCGGGTTGCGGCCGAGCTTGTTGGCAAGCTCGATGGCGCGGTCGCGGCGCCCGAAATTGCGCTCGGAATACCAGACCCGCACGATCTCCTCATCGTCCCGCTTGTCGCGGCCAGCGCGGTCGGTGAAGAAGCCGCGGCCCTGGCTGGACCAAGCGAAGTTCGGGATCTGCTTGTCGTTAAGCCACGTCTTCCAGTCGTCGTCGGAGGCGGCGACGCAGCCGGCCCAGATCGGATCGAGCATCTCAGCAAGCGAGAAGTTGTTGGAGAGCGCTGCCGGTGCCCTCTTGCCGGTCTTTTCGGCATAGGCGATCGCCTCGTCGAAACGTGCGCGCGTCCAGTTCGAGCCGCCGAAGATGCCGCGGATGCGGCCGCGTTTGACCTCGGCATCCATGGCATCGACGAATTCGCCGACAGGCACGTCGGTATTGTCGCGATGCATGAAATAGATGTCGACATAGTCGGTCTTCAGCCGGGCGAGCGACTGGTCGAGCTGCTTTGCAATCATGTCGGGATAGCAGAGCGGCGAATGCGCGCCCTTGCCGATCAGCACGATCTCCTCGCGCGGCACCTTGCGGCTGGTGTGCCAGTCCCCGAAGATCGCCTCCGTCTTGCCGGCGCCATAGACAAAAGCCGTATCGAAGGCGTTGCCGCCGGCTTCGTAGAAGGCGTCGAGCGTCAGGGAGGCGGCGGCAAAGTTCGGGAAGAACTCGAAGCCGAGGGTCACGACCGAAGCCGGCTTGGAGATGCCCGGAATCTGTCGCTGCGGAATGCTGTTGCCGCGCGTGACCGCGCCGCCTGATATATTGGCCGTGCGTTTGGCGGCTTTTTCGACGCCATATTCGAGCCCGACCGAGGCGCGCCACTGGTCGAGCACGCGCAGGTTTCCGATCGAATCGGCCCAGCTCATGCCTGGAGAACTGAACTCGGTTCTGCCGGCCCGGATCGCATCGCCCGCCGCGTCCGCTTCGAAGGAATAGAGCCAGCGCTCTTCCTTGACCTCTACCGTCTCCTGTTTGCCGCCCTTGAAGATCTCGATCTTGCCGACGCCGCCCTTGTGGCCGGAGGCGAACCAGAAATCCGCGACCTCGATCCGGCCTTCGGAGCCGATGATGCGCAGCACATTGTCCTGCTGAGCCATGATCGAGCAGGAGACTTCGGCGATGATCTCGTTCGGGAACTTGAGCACGGCCGACGCCCATTCGTCGACGCCGCTCTCTCCGAGATGGGCGACGCCCGACACCTTCTCCGGCTCGAGGAAGGCTTTGCCTTCCGCGGCGCCAGAGATCAACCGCGCCATGGAAACAGGATAGCCGCCGACATCGAGAATGCCGCCGCCGGCGGTATCATTGGCGAAAAGCCGATGCTCCGGCTTATAGCTGCCCATGTTAAAGCCGAAGCTCGAACGGATGATGCGGATCGTGCCGATGACGCCGCTCTTGATGAGCTGAACCAGCTTTTCCGTCTGCGGATGCACCCGGTACATGAAAGCTTCGCCAGCAAAGACGCCGGCTTTCTTGGCTTCGTAATAAACGGCTTCGGCATCATAGGCCGAAAGCGCGATCGGCTTTTCCACCAGGATGTGCTTGCCGGCGCGGGCCGCCTTGATCGCCCATTCGGCATGGCCGGTATGGGGCACGGAAATATAGACCGCATCGACTTCGGGGTCGGAAAGCAGCGCCTCGTAACCATCGACGATGCGGGCGCCCGGGAAGTTTTCGGCAAGTCCCAGCTTGGAAGGGTTGCGGGTGGCGATCGCGACCAGTTTGCCGGTGCGCGAGTGGGCAACGCCATCGGCAAAGGTGCGAGCGATGGTGCCGGGGCCGATGATGCCCCAGCGGATCGGTTGATCTGAAGTCATGGAAACCTCTTTCGTCTTTCTGCCTTGGGATTGCGGTTTAGCGGAGCCGTTTGCCAGCGCCGTCGAAAAGGAATGTGCGGCTGGCGGGAAGGCCGACGGTCAGCGTCTCGCGATTGCCTGATGTGCGCGATTCCGGCCGCTCGATGATCAGCTGTTCGTCGCCGACGGCGGCATAGATGTAGCTGGTATTGCCGAGGTGTTCGGCGACATCTATGGCAACGGTAAGATCGGTATCGCCGGCACCTGCATCGACGAAATGTTCGGGCCGGATGCCGAGGGTCACTTTCGCACCGGTTTCGATGCGATCGGCGACGGACAGCGGCAGGCGCGTCGCCGGATTGCTCTCCAGCGCGATCACCGCCCTGCCCGGCTGCGCCTCGACGACCGCGGCTTTCAAGAAATTCATCTTCGGCGAGCCGACGAAACCGGCGACGAACTGGTTGGCCGGATCGTCATAGAGGTCGAGCGGCGCGCCGATCTGCTCGATGTTGCCGGCGCGCAGCACGACGATGCGGTCGGCGAGCGTCATCGCTTCCGTCTGATCGTGGGTCACGTATATCATCGTCGTGCCGAGCTGTTTGTGCAGCCTTGATATTTCCACACGCATCTGCACGCGCAGCTCTGCGTCGAGGTTCGATAGGGGTTCGTCGAACAGGAAGACCTCAGGTTCGCGCACGATGGCGCGCCCGATGGCGACGCGCTGCCGTTGACCGCCGGAAAGCTGTTTTGGCCGCCGTTTCATCAGTTCGGTGATCTGCAGGATATCGGCGACATGGCTCACGCGCCGCTCGGTATCGGACTTCGGGTTGCCGTTCATGCGCAAGCCGAAGCTCAAATTCTCCTCGACCGTCAGATGCGGATAGAGCGCATAGGATTGGAAGACCATGGCGATGCCGCGATCGGCCGGCTCGACGTCGTTGACGACCTTGCCTCCGATCCGAAGCTCGCCCGATGTAATATCCTCGAGACCGGCGATCATCCTCAGCAGCGTGGACTTGCCACAGCCGGAAGGGCCGACGAAGACGACGAATTCGCCGTCCTTCACCTCCAGATTGGCGCCATGGATGATCTCGAAGCCGCCGAAGCGTTTGACGATGTTGGTCAATGAAAGCTCTGCCATTCGGCTTCCCCGATTACTTGATTGCGCCGGCCGCGATGCCGGCGATGAAATGGCGCTGGAGCGCCACGAAGACGACGAGGATCGGCGCCGTCAGCAGCACCGCGCCGGCCATGATGCCGCCCCAGGACACCTTGGTGAGGCCGATCAGCGTTCCCAATGCCACCGGCGCCGTCATCATCCCCGGTCTGGAATTGATGAGCAGCGGCCAGAGGTAATTGTTCCACGAATGCAGGAAGAGAATGATCGCCAATGCCGCCATGGTCGGACGCGCCAGCGGCAGGGCGATGCGCAGGAAGATCTGCCATTCCTTGACGCCCTCGACGCGGGCCGCGTCGAAGAGCTCGCCCGGCATCATCGAGAAAGACTGCCGCATGAATAAGACGCCGAGGGAATTGAAGAGCGGCGGCACGATCAGTGCCACCCAGGTGTTTGCCAGCTTGAACTCGCGCGCCACCATGATGAATTGCGGGATGACGACCACGGAGAACGGCAGTGTGATCGTACCGAGGATGATGGCGATGACGACGGAGCGGCCGACAAAACGGTAACGTGCCAGCGCCCAGCCGGCCATCGACGTCAGCATCACCGAGAGCACGGTATAGATAAGCGCCACGCCGATGGAGATCACCATTGCGCCAACGAAATCGGTATCGGCCTGCAGATTTTTGAAATTCTCGACGAAGTTGGTCGATGGCCACAGCACGATCTCGGGATTGAAGATGCCGTTGTCGGGCATTGTCGAGAAAACGAACATCATCCACAGCGGAAACAGCCAGATCAGCGCCAGCGGCGCCAGCGCGGCGTGCAGCGCGATCTGACGGATGAGAAGGGATTGCGACTTGGATCTCATTTCGGGTCCCTCCCGATCCAGAGATTGAAAAAGGAGATCACCACGGCGAGAGCGGCCATCGTATAGGCGATCGCCGAGGCATAGCCGAAGTTCAGCGAGGTGAAACCCTGGCGGTAGAGGAAGAGGCCGAGTGTCTCCGTGCCGCCGCCCGGACCACCGCGATTGGTGATGAGGAAGGGTTCGGTAAAGAGCTGCATGGTGCCGATCACCGAGAGCACCACACAGAAGAGGATGATCGGCTTTAAGAGCGGCAGGGTGATGTGGAAGAATTGTTGTGCCTTGTTCACCCGGTCGAGCGTCGCGGCCTCGTAGACATCGTCGGGGATGGCCTGCAGGCCGGCCAGGATGATGATGGCGTTATAGCCGGCCCAGCGCCATGTGACGGCGAGGATGATTACGCCCATTGCGGCATTGGCGTTGTCGAACCAGGAGATCGGGCTGAAGCCGACCGCTGAGATCATCTTGTTGACGATGCCGAAATCGAGGCTGAACATCAGCCGGAACACGGCCGCGTAGGCAACCTCACCGACGACGACGGGGGCAAAGAAGGCGAAACGGAAAAGCGGGCGCGCTTTCAGGAGCGGCGAATTGAGCAGTACGGCCATGACGGTGGCCAGCGCGATCATTACAGGCACCTGGATCACCAGGATGATCAGCGTGTTGTACAGAGCATTATAGAAGGCAGGGTCGTAGAAGAGCCGGCCCCAATTGGCCTGGAAACTGTATTTCCACGGATTGATGCGCGTGTTCTGAAAGGAAATCAGGAACGAGTCGATGATCGGCCAGACCCAGAAGGTGGCGAAAACAAGCAGATAGGGGGCGAGGAACGCATAGGCGCTCCGGGTTCTGAACGGCATCGAGCCTCCTCCTCACGAACGAATGAATGACCGGGCGGTTGCAAGCCGGGAGAAAGCCGGGCGCGGGAAGCGCCCGGCATCGTCATTCATTGCGCGATCGGAAGTCCGGTTGCGGAAGCGATCTGCTTGGCGGCATCGTCGAGAGCCGCTTTCGCGTCGGGGTAGCCGCCCGCGAAGAATTTCGCCTGCGTTGCCTTGAAGATGCCTTCGGCATCGCTCTGGAAGGCGGTGCCGCGGCTCGGCACGATCTTCGGCAGTGTCGCGAGGATGTCGGCCCAGACTTTCTGGCCGCCCCAATAGGGCTGCGCCTCGTTGACGAAAGAATCCTTTTCGGCAGAAAGCAGCGACGGCACCAGACCGAATTCCTTCAGCATGGTGACCTGACCTTCATTCGTGCCGAGGGCGTAATTGACGAATTTCCAGGCGGCATCCTTGTTTGCGGAAGTCGCCGAAATGGCGAGCGAGGAACCGCCGAGGTTGGCGGCATGCGGACCATCGGCCGTCAGGCTCGGCATTCTGTAAACGCCCCACTTGCCCTTGAGGTCAGGCGAGGTCGAGCGCACGGTGCCTTCATACCAGCCGCCATAGAGCTGGCTTGCGGCCTTGCCGGCGGTATTAGCCTGGATCTTCTCGTCCCAGTTGGCCGCCGTCAGCGTGCCCGCATCCTTCATCTCTTTCACCTTTTGCAGCGCGGCGACGCAGGCCGGCTGATTGATGGTGATGTTCTGGCCGTCGGTCGAGAAATAGCCGCAGCCCTGTTCGTTGGCGATCATGCGGAACCATTCGCTGTCGCCGTTGAAATCCGCCTGCGCCATGACGACGCCGGGATTGGCGGCGGAAATCTTCTTGCCGGCCGCGATGAAATCGTCCCAGGTGCTGATCGTGCTCGGATCGACGCCGGCCTTTTCATACATGTCGCGGCGGTAGAAAACGGCGACGGGGCCGGAATCCCACGGCATGGCATAGGCGACATCGCCGACCTCAAGTTCGGTGCGCTTGAAGTCGGGGAACTTCGCCTGGATATCGGCCGTGTAGCCGAGCTCCTTCAGATTGGCGAAGCAATCGGGGAAACGGCTCCAGAAGATTTCAGCCTCGAAATTCTCGATGCTGACAATGTCGGGCAAGCCGTCGCCGCCGGCAGCGCAGGCCGCGAGCGTCTTGTCGAAAACCTGGCTGTTGCCAAGGTCTTCGACGGTGACCTTGATATCGGGGAATTGTTTGTTGAAACCGGGCAGCGTGGATTTCAACGCCGATGCGGCGACATTCCAGCTCCAGATTGTGAGATTGGCCGACTCAGCGAAGGCGGAGCCGGAAGCAAGCAGTGCGACAGCTGCGGTCGCAGCGAGAAGTTTGAAGCGCATTGAAAATCCTCCCTTTTCAATTGCCGATCTTTCACGAACGCGGTTAGACTATCCGCAAGGGAGCGGCTGTCTCCTAAAAAGGGAATATGGATTTGGCGGAAAGTAAGGTCGGCACGGCTGCAATCTATCAGCCCGGCGCAAGCAGCATCGAGGGTTCGCCGACGGCGCTGCAGATGTTTCATGCCCATCCGCTCGTCATGGCCATGCCGCACTGGCATGCGCAGGTCGAGGTCAATTACGTCATGCGCGGCACTGTTCATTATCGGATGAGCGACCACGAATTCCGGCTGAGCGCCGGTCAAATGTGCCTGTTCTGGGGCGGGCAGCCGCATCAGATGGACGAATCCTCGGATGATTCGCTCTATGCCGGCGCCCATCTGCCGCTCATCTATTTCTTCCGGCTGCGTCTGCCGATCAGCATTTCCAGCCGGCTAATGAAGGGCGAGACGCTGTTGACTTCGGCAACCGATGCCGCCGACAACGAGAACTTCGCCCGCTGGTCTCGCTATTCCAAGTCTGGCGATTCCGCCAAGGCCCAGCACGCAGTCGACGAACTGCTGCTGCGCATCGAGCGCATCGCGCTCGAACCCTATTCGATGACGACATCGAAAACGGCCGTCAGCCTGGAAGGCGATCAGCCGCAACCCAACTCCTCGCGCAGCGTCGCGCGCATGTGTGATTTCATCGCCGCCAATTTTCTGCAGGACATCGATTCGGTCGATATCGCCCGCGCCGCCGATCTGCATCCGAAATATGCGATGAACCTTTTCAAGCGATCGACCGGCATGACGCTCAGCAAATATGTGACGCTGCTCAGGCTGTCGCGCGCCCAGGCGATGCTGATGAGCGAAGGTGCCAACGTTCTGCAGGTGGCGATGGACAGCGGCTTCGGCTCGATCAGCGCCTTCAACAAATCCTTCCGCCACATCGCCGGCATGTCGCCGTCCGATTTCCGCCGCGACATCCGGCTGGTGACGACGATGCCCGCCGGCGCCTTCCGCAATTAACGCACGCTCCGCCTCATCGCCCGTCAGGGAGGATGCCAAGCGCCGCCCGGCATCCTCCGCATGATCATTCAGCGGCTGCCAGCCGCGCGCTGTTCTTCCGGAAGCCAGGAGCGATAGAGCGGATGATCGGCGGCGATCGGCATCGGCGTCGGCTGGCCGGTGCGCTGGGAGAAATAGGCAGCCGTCACCAGCTCCAGCGAATTGCGGGCATCCTGCAACGTCACCGGCGGTTCCGTGTCCTCGACGATCGCCTTGTGGAAGAGCTCGAACTGGCGGGTATAACCATCTTCGCCCGGCACATAGGCGGCGAGCGCCGCATCGACCCGCGCCTGGTGTTCTTCGGTTCCGGCGGTAAAGACCCAGGGATCGCGGCCCATCGTATAGGGTTCGAGGATGCTTTCGGCGACGAGATCGCTGAAGCAGAAACGCAGCCGCGAGATTTCCTTGCGTGAGCCGAGCGTCATCGACAGCGTCGCCAGCGAACCGTTCTGCATCTTCACCGAAAGAGCGGCCGTATCCTCGACCTCGATCGGATTGACCAGCGTCGCGCCATAGGAAAACACCTCGGCGCAAGGGCCGTGCACGTAGTTCAGCATGTCGTGGGCGTGGATCGCGTGGCCGAGAAGGCCGCCGCCGAGTTCACTCGCCCATTTGCCGCGCCACGGCACGGCATAATAATCCGGACCGCGCCACCAATGGGTCTCGATCGTCGTCAGGAACGGCTTGCCGGCGAGGCCCTTCTCGATCAACAGTTTCAACTTCTGCAGGCCGGAGCCGTAGCGATACTGAAAGATCGGCATCAGCTTCCGGCCGGGGAAGCTGGTGAGGATGCGGCCCATCTCGTCGACCTCGGCAATCGAGCCGAAGAGCGGCTTTTCGCAGATCACATGCTTGCCTGACACAATGCCTTTGCGGCAGAGCTCGAAATGCGAACTCGGCGGCGTCGAAATGTCGATGATGTCGAGATCGTCCCGGGCAAACAGCGAATCCGCATCCTGCGTATATTCCCGAATGCCGAATTCGTCGCACAGCGCCCGGCCGCGATCCTCGTCCAGCGAGCAAAGGACGGGAACCTCGAAGAGATCCTTGTTCCAGCCGAAGCCGGTCAGGTGCCGCGCGGCGATGCCTGCGCCGATGACGCCGACGCGTAATTTTCTGGCCATGATATCCTCCTCAGCGGGCGCCGATGCGCGCGGCCTTCGTCTGGGCTTCGAGCGAAAGGCGGCAGACTTCGAAAACGTGATCCTGCGTCATCGCCGTCTGCGTGCGGTTCGCGACATCGGCAGTGAACGCGTCGAAATAGTCGAGCTTCTCACCGCTGCAATCGATATGGGTCATTTCCTTGCCATTGACGAGGAAGAGGTGATCCTTGCCCGGCCGGCCGGCAATATCGATATATTTGCGAAGCTCGATATAACCCTCTGTGCCCAGGATGGTAAGACGGCCGTCGCCCCAGGTCGGCAGCGCCTCCGGCGTGAACCAATCGACGCGAACGTAGCCCGCCGCCCTGTCGGAGCGCAGCAGCACCTCGCCGAAATCCTGGAAGGCGGGTTTATCGGGCATGCCGAAGTTGCCGATCGAGCTGGCGATGACTTCGCCCGAGGTCGAGCCGGTATAGAACAGGAATTGATCGACCTGGTGCGAGGCGATGTCGACGATGATGCCACCGAAGGCTTCGGGCTCGAAGAACCAGTCGGGACGTGTCGGCAGCTGCAGCCGGTGCGGACCGACGCCAAGCGTCTGAATGACCTTGCCGATCGCGCCTTCCTTTACCAGCTTGCCGGCCTTGACGGCGGAGCGCACGCAATGGCGCTCGGAAAAGCAGATGGAGAAGATTTTGCCGGTCTCGGCAACGGTGCGCTTGACCTCTTCGAGCTGGGCAAAGGTCGTCACACCAGGCTTGTCGGTCATCACATCCTTGCCCGCTTTCATCGCGCGGATGGCAAGCCCGGCCCGGTCGCGCGGAATGGCGGAAATGCAGATGACGTCGATCGACGGATCGTCGAACAGTTTCTCTCGGTCGATCTGCGGTGCATCGGGATAGGTCTTCTCAAAGGCTTCCCGCAACGCCGGCACGGAGGTCTGCGGGCAATAGCCGACGAACTCGCCGCCTGCGGCGAGCAGTCCCTTCACGTGATCGAACGTATGCCCATGGTCGATTCCGACGACGGCAAATCTCAACATCGCTGCAATATCCTCCCGGGATTTTCGTGCGGCCGGCTGATGCCGGCGTCCTCCATCTCGGCCAAAACAGATAACGAAAGCGGGCTGCTGTCAAGGCGAGTTGCGGGATGAAATCGTTGGTGCTCATATCTAAATGTTTGTAAAATAACGACTATTATGTATCTAAATAGTTATTTGTGGCCTTCGTTCGAATGGATGCAGGCAGTTCCTCTTTTCGATCCAATCCGGCAAAAGTCTTTTTCCCCCGCCTATCTTGCTCCATTCGGCCGAATGTGATCGATTTCGGCCGCCGCCAGGCTGGAGGGCGGCAATGATCTCGGAATTCTTTCAAGAGCGCTCGCCGCTTGCCTGTGACGGAGGATCACCATGACTCATCCCCTTCTCGATGCTGCCGTTTCCGGCGGAATTTTTGTTGGCCGCGTCTGGAATCCCGAAGTTGCCGGCCCGAGCATCGTGACCCTTCGCGACGGGATGCTCGTCGACATCACCTCGCACGAGGCGCCGACACTGAGCGCCCTCTTCGAGACGCAGGATGCTGCGGGCTTCGTCCGAGCCGCAAATGGCAAGGCGATCGGTTCGCTGGAGGAGATTGCCGCCAACAGCACCGGAAAACCGGATGCTGGACGGCCCTGCCTGCTTGCGCCCGCCGACCTGCAGGCGGTCAAGGCCTGCGGCGTCACCTTTGCCCAGTCGATGATCGAGCGCGTCATTGAGGAGAAGGCGGCCGGCAATCCCGATCGCGCCGCTTCGATCCGCGAGCGCGTCAGCGCGCTGATCGGCGGCAGTCTCACCAATCTCAAGGCCGGTTCGCCCGAGGCCGCCAAGGTCAAGCAGGCGCTGATCGACGAAGGCATGTGGTCGCAATATCTCGAAGTCGGCATCGGTCCCGATGCCGAGGTCTTCACCAAGGCACCGGTGCTCTCTTCCGTCGGTTGGGGTGCCGATGTCGGCCTGCATCCGATCTCGACCTGGAACAATCCGGAGCCGGAAATCGTGCTCGCGGTCAACAGCCGCGGCGAGATCAAGGGTGCGACGCTCGGCAATGACGTCAATCTTCGCGATGTCGAAGGCCGCTCGGCCCTCTTGCTCGGCAAGGCCAAGGACAACAATGCCTCCTGCTCGATCGGTCCGTTCGTCCGGCTGTTCGATGCCGGTTACGGGCTCGACGAGGTACGCAAGGCCGAACTCGATCTAAAGGTAACCGGGCAGGATGGCTTCGTGCTGCATGGCAAGAGTTCGATGTCGCAGATCAGCCGCGACCCGACCGATCTCGTCGAACAGACGCTTGGCCCTCATCATCAATACCCCGATGGTTTCATGCTCTTCCTCGGCACGTTGTTTGCGCCGACGCAGGACCGTGACGCGCCGAAGCAAGGCTTCACGCACAAGATCGGCGATGTCGTCGAGATTTCGTCGGCCGGGCTCGGCGCGCTCGTCAATACCGTGCGCCTCTCCACCGAATGCCCGCCCTGGACGTTCGGCATATCGGCGCTGATGCGCAACCTTGCGACGCGCGGGTTACTCTAAGCAAAGTGCGCAGCGGTTTGCCTCCGGCTGCGCAGATTTTATGAATTACTGGTTTCGCCGTTTGCCCTCTAGCAGGTCGAGAACGGAGTTCGCCGCTTCCAGAACGTTCGTGCCTGGGCCGAACACGGCCGCAACGCCGTGTTCGTGGAGGAATTCATAGTCCTGCCGCGGAATGACGCCGCCGCAGACGACGATGATATCGTCACCGCCCTTTTCCCTGAGCCTGTCGACCAACTGCGGCAGCAGCGTCCTGTGGCCTGCGGCGAGCGACGAGACACCGACGACATTGACCTTGCGATCAAGCGCCAACTCGACAGCCTCGTCAGGCGTCTGAAACAGTGGACCGGCGAGCACGTCGAAGCCGATATCGCCGAAGGCCGAGGCGATTACCTTGGCGCCCCGGTCGTGCCCGTCCTGACCGAGCTTGGCGACCATGATTTTCGGCCGGTATCCCATCGCTTCCGTCACCTCTGCCATACGCTCCCTCAGGACGGCAAGTTCCGGCTCGTTGTCATAGGCCTCGCCATAGACGCCCTTGATGACATCAGGTGTCGCGGCGTGATCGCCAAAGGCGGCGCGCATCGCATCCGATATCTCGCCGACAGTGGCGCGGGCCCGTGCCGCCTCGATGGCGGCGGCCAGCAAATTGCCTTTGCCGCTGCGTGCGGTTTCTGCCAGGGCGGCCAGCGTTTCGCGCACGGCGCTGCTGTCACGCCGCCGCTTCGTCTCCTCGATGCGGCGGATCTGCGCGGTGCGCACCGCGCTGTTGTCGATTTCCAAAATGTCGATCGGCTGTTCGTTGTCGAGCCTGTAGCGATTGACGCCGACGATGACCTCCTCGCCCTTGTCGACGGCCGCCTGGCGGCGCGCCGCTGCTTCCTCGATCAGCCGCTTTGGCAGACCTTCGTTGACAGCCTTCGTCATGCCGCCGAGCGCTTCCACCTCCTCGATCAGCGCCCAGGCCTTGTCGGCAAGTTCCTTCGTCAGGCTCTCGACATAATATGAGCCGGCCAGCGGATCGACCACCTTGGTCACGCCGGTTTCATGCTGGAGGATCAGCTGGGTGTTGCGGGCGATGCGGGCGGAGAATTCCGTCGGCAGCGCGATCGCCTCGTCGAAGGAATTGGTGTGCAGCGACTGCGTGCCGCCAAGCACGGCCGACATCGCCTCGAAAGCGGTGCGAATGATGTTGTTGTAGGGATCCTGCTCCTGCAATGAGACGCCGGAGGTCTGACAATGGGTGCGAAGCATCAGCGAGGATGCCTTCTTCGGCTGGAACTCCTCCATGATACGGGTCCAGAGCAGCCGGGCGGCGCGCAGCTTTGCCGCCTCCATGAAAAAATTCATGCCGACCGCAAAGAAGAAGGAGAGTCTTCCGGCAAAATCATCGACGTTGAGACCCTTGGCGATCGCCGCCCTGACATATTCGCGGCCGTCGGCCAGCGTGAAGGCAAGCTCCTGGACCAGTGTCGCGCCGGCCTCCTGCATGTGATAGCCGGAGATCGAGATCGAATTGAATTTCGGCATCTCCCTTGCCGTATAGTCGATGATGTCGGCAACGATCCGCATCGAAGGTTCGGGCGGATAGATATAGGTGTTGCGGACCATGAACTCCTTGAGGATGTCGTTCTGGATGGTCCCCGACAGCTCGGCCCTCGGCACGCCCTGCTCTTCGCCGGCGACGATGAAGGAAGCGAGGATCGGAATGACGGCGCCGTTCATGGTCATTGAAACCGACATGTCGCCAAGCGGAATACCGTCGAACAGGATTTTCATATCCTCGACGCTGTCGATCGCGACGCCCGCCTTGCCGACATCGCCCTCGACGCGAGGATGGTCGCTGTCATAACCGCGATGGGTGGCAAGATCGAAGGCGACCGACAGGCCCTTCTGGCCGGCTGCGAGATTGCGGCGATAAAAGGCGTTCGATTCCTCGGCTGTGGAGAAGCCGGCATATTGGCGGATCGTCCATGGCCGGCCGGCATACATCGTCGCGCGCGGTCCGCGGGTAAATGGTGCAAAACCGGGCAACGAGCCGAGATGCGCGGCGCCTTCGAGATCCTCGGCGGTATAAAGCGGCTTGACAGCGATGCCTTCCGGCGTCTGCCAGGTCAGTGTCTCGGGTGAGGCGCGCAGTTCCTTCTGCGCAAGCTCCGCCCAATCCGACAGCGTCTTCTTCGTCATGCGTTCCTCCGGCTGCTTCATCGCCACCTTATCACTTCACAGGTGGCTGATGCGATACGGCCTTAGGACAATTAAAGCAGCCGCACGCCTGCGGTTTTGACCTATCTGTGGTCGAGCTTGGCGACCAGTCGGTCGCCGAGCCACTGGATGCCGCAGACGAGGATGACGAGGACGGCGACCACTGCGATCATGACATTGGTTTCGAAGCGCTGATAGCCATAGCGAATGGCAAGGTCGCCGAGGCCGCCGGCGCCGATCGCGCCTGCCATGGCCGAGGCGCCGATCAGCGTCACCAGCGTGACGGTGAAACCGGCGACGATGCCAGGGAGCGCTTCAGGCACCAGCACCTCGCGGATGATGGTCCAGCGATTGCCGCCCATGGCGCGGACGGCATCGATCAGCCCGCGGTCGACCTCCCGCAGCGATACTTCGGCGATGCGCGCATAATAAGGTGTCGCGGCGATGGCGAGCGGCACGATGGCCGCTCCGGTGCCGAGCGCGGTGCCGACGATCAGCCGCGTCAGCGGGATCAGCGCCACCAGCAGGATGATGAATGGCACCGAGCGGAAGCCGTTGATGACGGCGCCGAGCATGCGATTGATCCAGAGATTTTCGGCGATGCCGCCGCGCGCCGTGACGACGAGGGCAAGGCCGAGCGGCAGCCCGGCGAAGAGCGAAATCACCCCCGAGGCGACAGTCATCAGGACCGTCTCCCAAAGCGAGCGAAGAAGCAGTTCAAGCATGATCGGTGTCATAACCAAGCACCTCCACCCGGGCAGACCGGGCTGTCAGGAATTGTTCGACCTTTTCGGCGAGCGCGGGGTCGCGCGCGGGGACGGCGATGAAGAACCGCGCCACCGGCTGGTTCTGGATATGGTCGATGCCGCCATGGACGAGGCGGAAGGAATGCGGCAGCATCGCCGAGAGTTCCGCAAACAGCGCCCCTTGCGCTTGCGGCCCGGCGAGATCAACACTGAGGATCACTTCGCTGCCTGTCTTCGCCGACAGCCGGCCGAGAATGTGATCGGGAAGTTGCGGGCGGATGCCGCCCAGCAAGCTCCTGGTGATGTCAGTCTGCGGATTGGCGAAAACCGACCAGACCTGGCCCTCCTCGACGATCCGCCCGGCATCGATGACCGCGACGCGATCGGCAATGCCGCGCACCACTTCCATCTCATGGGTGATCAGCAGAACGGTCAGTCCGAGCTTACGGTTGATATCCCTGAGCAGCGCCAGAATCGATCGTGTTGTCTCCGGGTCGAGGGCCGATGTCGCCTCGTCCGACAGCAGCAGTGCCGGGCGTGCTGCCAGGGCCCGAGCGATGCCGACGCGTTGTTTCTGGCCGCCGGAGAGTGATGCGGGATAGGCTTGCGCCTTGTCGGCAAGCCCGACGAGCTCGAGCAGTTCGTGGGCCCGCTTCACGCGTTCGGCCTTGGCAACACCCTCGATCTTCAGCGGCAGCGCGACATTGTCCTCGACCGTTTTGGCGGACAGCAGGTTAAAGTGCTGAAAGATCATGCCGATGCGGCGGCGCAGCGACTGCAGCTCCTGCTCCTGAAGTCGGGTGATATCGCGGCCCTCGATGCGGATCTCGCCGCTGTCGGCGCGCTCCAACCCGTTCAGGCAGCGGATCAGCGTCGACTTGCCGGCGCCGCTGCGGCCGATGATGCCGAGGATCTCGCCCCTCTTTACGCTCAGCGAAATACCGTCGAGCGCCGGCGTGGTGCCGAACCGCCGCTTCACATCGATCAGCCTCACCACCTCTTCGGTCACCGTCGTCTGCGGCTGCGCCGCGACCGCAGTGGTGGAAACAAACGAATTCATGTGCTTTTCCTTGCAAACGCCGAAGGCGGTCCGAGCGGGGAATGCCCGAACCGCCTTTAGGCAGGCCTTAACCCCGGCCTTCTCTCGGATCAATAGGCGCTGAGACCGGTCCCTTTGTAGACCTTGTCGAACTCGGCCTTGACGGTGTCGTTCTGGTAGGACGACACCAGCGTCTTGACCCAGTCCGCATTCTTGTTCTCTTCCTTGACGGCGATGAAGTTGCGGTACGGGTTATCGGCGGTCGGCTCCTGCGCGATGCGCTCGGCCGGAGAAAGACCGCTTTTCAGCGCCCAGTCGGTATTGACGACGCCGGCATCGAGATCGTCGATCGAACGGCCGACGATGCCGGCATCGAGCTCCTTGATCTCGATCTTCTTCGGATTGTCGCTGACGTCAGCAACTGTCGCAAGAATGCCGGTGCCGTCCTTCAGCTTGATCACGCCTTCATTCTGAAGAACTCGCAGCGCCCGACCTTCGTTCGAGGGATCGTTCGGCACGCCGATGACGGCGCCTTCGGGGATCTCAGCGACGGCCTTGTGCTTCTTGCTATAGAGACCGATCGGCCAGACGCCGGTATAGCCGACGGGGACGATGTGATAGCCGTGCCGCTGGATCTGGTTGTCGAGATAGGGTCGGTGCTGGAAGGCATTGGCGTCGATTTCGCCGCGCTCCAGCGCTTCGTTCGGCTGAGTATAGTCGTTGAAGGTGATGGTCTCGATCGTCAGGCCCTTCTTGGCCGCCTCGCTGGTCACCACGCGCCATACATCCTCATCCTCGCCGGCCATGATGCCGACCTTGATCGACTTGTCCTCGGCAAAGGAAAGTGCGGGTGCCGCAAGGGTAAAAAGTGCAGCCGCGGAAACAGCGACGGCCGCAAGAGCCGCGCGGCGCGAAAGGTGGAAGCCGTGAAGATTTTTGTTCTTGGTCATTTTATATCCCGTCTGACTGAATGAGGCCGAACGCCCCGAGCTGGTCGATCATGGCAAATGGCTGGGTCGCGGGCGAAGCAAGAAAGTCTGATGTGGAGGAAAGGTCGGAAAAACTCTTGCCCCGTCATCAATACCGGCAGGATAAATTTTCCATCAAATTTATGGATTAATTGCGGCTTGTGAGCATCCCCTAAAAAAGGAAAACGTCGCCTGTGGCCGCCGTTTGCAACCACGGCGGCCAAAGGGGACGACGGACTTCTCAGACCCGCTCCGATACGGCAATCGTGACGTCCCGGATGACCTCAGGCCGGCTTCTGCTTCGGAATGCGCGGCAGGAAGATCGTCAGCAGGCCGAGCAGCGGCAGGTAGGAGCAGATGCGGTAGACGAAGGCGATGCCGTGAGTGTCGGCAAAATCGCCGAGCAGCGCAGCCCCTAACCCCCCTGCCCCGAATGCAAAGCCAAAGAAAACGCCGGCAATCAGCCCAACGCGGCCGGGCACCAGTTCCTGCGCGAAGACGACGATCGCTGAAAAGGCCGACGCGAAGACCAGGCCAATGACGATGCTGAGCACGCCTGTCCAGAAAAGATCGGCATAGGGCAGCAGCAATGCGAAAGGAATGACGCCGAGGATCGAAAACCAGATGACGAAACGGGCACCGAAGCGATCGCCGATCGGCCCGCCGAGGAAAGTGCCGACGGCGACCGAACCGAGGAACAGGAACAGCATCAGCTGCGCCTGCTGCACGCTGAGTTCGAACCTGTCGATGACATTGAAGGTGAAGTAGCTCGACACGCTCGCCATGTAGACATTCTTCGTCGCCGTCAGCAACACGAGGATCAGCAGCGCCCGGACGACCCGGCTCTGCGATAACGGCAGAGTTCGACTCGCGGCCGGTTTGCTGGCGTTTTGTCGCCTGTGGCTCATATACCAGCTGCCTACCCAGCTCAGCACGATCATGCCGATCATCGCGATGGCGGCAAACCAGGAGACGCTGTGCTGCCCGAGCGGCAGCACGATGAAGGCGGCGAGCAGCGGACCGATCGCCTGGCCGGCATTGCCACCGACCTGGAAAAAGGACTGCGCGAAACCGTGGCGGCCGCCGGAGGCAAGACGGGCAACACGCGAGGATTCCGGATGGAAGACGGCCGAGCCAAACCCGATCAGGCTTGCCGCGACCAGCAGCAGCGCGAAATTGCCGGCATTGCCGAGCAGAATGAGTCCGCAAAAAGTGCTCGCCATGCCGACCGGCAGCGAATAGGGCATCGGCCAGCGATCGGTGACGATGCCGACCGCCGGCTGCAGCAGAGACGCCGTGACCTGGAACGTCATGGTCAGCAGGCCGATCTGGACAAAATCGAGGTCGTAATTTGCCTTGAACAGTGGATAGAGCGAGGCGAGCAGCGACTGCATGATGTCGTTCAGCATATGGCAGAAGCTGACAGCCATCAGAATGGACATCGTTGTCTTTTCGAAACGGGGTGCGCGCTCGGCAACGCTTGCCATCAACATCCTCCTGCACAGGCACGATCAGTGCCGTCGTTTTCGATGGATTTTGGGCGATCGGGGCTGGCAAGACTATCAAGCGACGGTCGCTGAAAGATACTTAACGCAGGTCGGCCAACGATCACCAGCCCGGTTTGGCCAGGATCGGTACGGCTTTTGTCTGATTTTCCCCACCGCCGACCGGTTCCTGCGTCGCTGGCGTTTGCCGGATGGGGGTTTTCATATCACAGTCAGCCGTGATCATCGCAGATATGCTATGCTACATGGAAACAACCGTGGAAAACTGCTTGCAGGGGTACTACAGCTGCGCCGATTGAAATTGATCGAGGCTGAAAACACGCGATGAATGTCAAGACACCGAATGCCATAGACAGCTACGTCGGAGCGCGCATCAGAACACGCCGGCAGCTGCTTGGAATGAGCCAGGAGCGGCTTGCCGAGCAGATCGGCGTGACTTTTCAGCAGGTTCAGAAATACGAGAAGGGCATCAACCGCATTGGTGCGAGCCGCTTGCAGCGAATCGCCGAAGTGCTTCACACCTCACCGAGCTTCTTCTTCCAGCAGAACGAGTCACAGCCATTGAGCCTGCAAGGGCTGGATCTGCCGGACCGCGCCGACCCCGTCGCTGAATTCCTGCGGACGAAGGAAGGGCTGGTGCTTAATCGGGCCTTTCTGAAGATTGCCGATCCCGATATCCGTGAAACGATCATCGCATTGGTGAAAGCGATGGCGCAGGCGGAAAGCCGCCCGGCTTTGCCGTCGATAGCGAATATCACCCGTCCGCCTCTCGAGTAACGGGCCGGCGGGCAATTCTCCTGCGAGCTCAGCCTCGCGTGATCTGGCAAGTTGCGGCTGATCGGCCAGAGCCCGGCACCTTACCGCCGCGCCGTGCTCTATGCCGACGAACCGGTGGCTTGCCGCTGCGGACATGCCGCAAAGCGCTTTGCCCACCCGACATTGCGATTTGGATTATCATGCCGGTGTTTCCAGCCGACCTCGTCCGATTCGGCCCGTGAACGTGCGATTGCACCGGCCAGCGACAGGCGCGGCCTGCGCAACCGCTTGAAAAAGATTGGACAACCTTTTGATAGGGTCTTGTTAACCCTATTTGCCTTGCCACTCCTCCAGAATCGGCGCTAAATGCGGTTTCTCAGCGCGTAGAGCTTTTAAATCGCATTTTCGAGATTTCCATGAATATGGCACCGCAAATAGACAAAGCAATTTCCGATGTCGATCAGCTGATCATCGGTCAGGCGCAGGAACTCTCCGACAAGCTGAAGCAGCATCGGCTCGAAATGTTTCCTCCGCGCGCGCTGAAGGGTCTGCGGGAATTTCAGCTCGCCGAGGTGGCGCGGTTTCTCGGCGTGACCAGCGGCTATCTTCGAAATCTCTCGCTCGAGGGCAAGGGTGCCCTCCCCCAGGTCACGCCGTCCGGCCGCCGATCCTATACGGCGGAGCAGATGGAAGAGATGCGCGGCTTTCTCGAGCACAATGCGCGGGCCGGAACGCATTATATACGTCATCGCCGCGGCCACGAACATCTGCAGGTCGTCGCCGTCGTCAACTTCAAGGGCGGCAGCGGCAAGACGACGAGTGCCGCGCATCTTGCCCAGCATCTTGCCCTGACCGGTCACCGCGTCCTTGCCGTCGATCTCGATCCGCAGGCGTCTCTTTCCGCCATACACGGCTTTCAGCCGGAGTTCGACGTCAACGAAAACGAGACGCTCTACGCCGCCATTCGCTACGACGATCAGCGGCGTCCGCTGCGGGACATTATCCGGCCAACCAACTTCCCGAACCTTCACCTTGTGCCGGGCAATCTTGAACTGATGGAATTCGAGCACGATACGCCGCGGGTCCTCGCTCAGGGTAAAGCGAGTGATTATGGGCGCGTTTTCTTCGCACGGCTGGATGAGGCACTCGCTTCGGTCGCGGACGATTACGACGTCGTCATCATCGACTGCCCTCCGCAGCTCGGCTTTTTGACCATGAGCGCCATTTGCGGTGCGACGGCGGTGCTGATCACCGTTCATCCGCAGATGCTCGATGTCATGTCGATGTGCCAGTTCCTGCAAATGCTTGGCGAAGTGCTGAACACCCTGAAGGGAGCCGGCGGCAACATGAACCTCGACTGGTTGCGTTATCTCGTGACCCGCTACGACCCGCAGGACGGGCCGCAGACGCAGATGGTCGCCTTCATGCGCTCGATGTTCAAGAGCCATGTGCTCACCAACCCGATGCTGCGCAGCGTCGCGATCTCCGATGCGGCGATGACAAACCAGACACTGTATGAGGTCGAGCGAAGTCAGTTTACCCGCGCGACCTATGACCGCGCCATGGAGGCGATGGAGGCGGTCAACACGGAAATCGTCGATCTCATTCACAAGGCATGGGGCCGGAAATGAGCGGGAAGTTTACTGCGGTAAACCCGGGCAAGGAGCTGGCTGATGGCGCGTAAAAATCTTCTGTCGGGCCTGATGGATGATTCCAAGAAGTTTACCGCGGTAAACAATGAGGATGAGCCGGCCCATCGCGACGAGAGGCAGCATATCACCTATAAAGGGATTGGCGCACTCGGGGCGGTCACCCGCAGCATCGATGCCTTGGCCGCCAAGGCCGATGCCGCCAAGGCGATCGAAGAGCAGCTGGCGAGCGGCGAGACGGTGATTGATCTCGACCCGGCGCTGATCGAAGATTCCTTCGTGAGCGACCGGCTCGCGCATACCGACGAACAGTTCCGGGAACTGGTCGAGGCGATCCGCCTGCGCGGCCAGGATTCACCGATCCTCGTGCGCCCGCATCCCGAGAGGGAGGGGCGATACCAGATCGCTTTTGGCCATCGTCGCGCACGGGCGGCAAAGGAGCTCGGCCGACCTGTTCGGGCGGTGGTCAAGAAACTCGACGACCGCGACCATGTTATTGCGCAGGGCCAGGAGAATTCGGCGCGCGCCGATCTCTCCTTCATCGAGAGGACGATGTTTGCCGACAAGCTCGATACGTTGGGTTTCGATCGGGAAACGATCATGTCGGCACTCAGCGCCGACAAGACGACGGTGTCCAAGATGCTGTCGGTCACGAAGCGGATTCCGGCCGAAGTCCTGACCGCGATCGGCGCAGCCAAGACGACCGGTCGCGATCGCTGGCATGATCTTTCGGTAAAATTCGAGACGGAAAACATTGCCGCCCGGGCGATTGCGTTCACCAGATCGGCGGAGTTCGAGACGGCGGAGCCGGACGCCCGCTTCGACATGCTCGTCGCCTTCATCAGCAGGAAGCAACAGGCTTCGTCCGCCGCCGCAATTCAGCCCGTGGCTCACGCCTGGCAGCGCCAGGACGGAGCCGTCAAAGCGAAGATCAAGGATGATGGAAAACAGTTCACCATCGCGCTGAAGGCGGAGAAGGCATCTGCCTTTGGCGCCTACATCGCCAGCAATCTGGATCGTCTCTACGAGGCGTTCGAGAAGACACAGGATTTGACGAAGAACGGAGATCAATAAGCAAAAGAAAAGGCCCCCGAACGTTGCCGCCGCGGAAGCCCTCTCTGATCTAGACACCCAGAGAATCACATTTCCGCGAATCATAGTCAAGAGTCTTTGGCACCGAATTTGGTGAGCCGTGATCTTTTGCCTTGAAGAAGGCGAAGAAAATGGAAAGCGGAAGTGTGACGACGCCCTTCGGGCGGCGGCCGATGACGTTTGGCATGTTGGCAAACCAGGCCGCTGCCCGAAGGATCGAGCCGGGCCGATCGATTGACAAGTGGAAACTCTATCGCGCCCTGTGCGAGGCCAGACCGCTGCTCGGCATTACCGATCGGGCGCTCTCTATCCTGAACGCCTTGCTGAGCTTTTATCCCAAGGGAGAGCTCTCCGAGGACAATGGCCTGGTCGTCTTTCCTTCGAATGCGCAGCTCTCTTTGCGCGCGCATGGAATGGCGGAGCAGACGATCCGCCGCCATCTGGCGGCGCTGATCGAGGCCGGATTGCTGATCCGCAAGGACAGCCCGAACGGCAAGCGTTACGCCCGCAAGGAGCAGGGCGGGGAGATCCGTGAGGCATTCGGCTTCTCGCTGGCGCCGCTGCTTGTGCGCGCTGACGAGATCGAGCGGCTGGCGGCGGAGGTGGCAGCCGAGCGATTGCAACTGCAGCGGCTCAAAGAGCGCCTGACGCTTTGCCGGCGCGACATCGCCAAGCTCATCGAGTTGGCCGTGGAAGAGGGGGCCTCTGGTGATTGGAGCGGGGTTCACCTGCATTTTCGAGGCGTCGTCGAACGGCTGCCGCGGTCGCCATCCTTCGAGAAGATCGCCGCCGCGCTCGACGAACTGGAACTGCTGCGCGAAGAAATCACCAATCAGTTGGAAATGCAGGTCAAAGCTCCAAATCAAAGCGGCAATGCCCGACATTCTGAGCGGCACATACAGAATTCAAATCCACACTGCATTACTGAACTTGAACCAAGCTTCGAAACGAAGCAGGGAGCAACGGCAGACGACCAATCGGAAGGTTGGGCCGAGCCGATGGCCAGAATAGCGACACATGAAGGGAAGGGCAGGCCCGTGCCGGCTGCAAGCTCAGCCTCGACTGCCGGCGGCGGGCTCAAATCGTTCCCGCTGGGCCTGGTGCTGCAGGCCTGCCCAGAGATCACTGCCTATGGACCGCAGGGCTCGGTGGGCACATGGCGCGATCTGATGGCGGCAGCTGTCGTCGTGCGCTCGATGCTCGGAGTGAGCCCCTCGGCCTATGAACAGGCCTGCGAGATCATGGGGCCTGAAAATGCGGCTACCGTCATAGCGTGCGTGCTTGAAAGGGCAGGGCACATCAATTCCGCCGGTGGTTACCTCCGTGATCTGACCCGCCGCGCCGAAAGAGGCGAATTTGCCATCGGACCGATGCTGATGGCGCTTGTCCGCACCAATTCGCCAATCAGGGGTAAGACTGGATGAGATTGCCATGCGGTTTGCCCGCGTCGGCTTATGGTTAACGAAAGGTGACGGAAATAAACGGGGAGATAACTTCCCGTTAAGTTCTTCTTCCTTTAAGATCAAGAGGTTACAAGATTTTTGATCGACAAGGCGAGGAAAGGATCTGATCGACGATCGGCTGTCGTTCTCTGGAGAAACGATGCGGTTGGAGTTGACGTGAAATGCCTTTTTGACGATACGGCGCGGTGGCGTATGGCGAAAATCCGCTGAAGAGGCAATGGAAGAAGTACGGCGATGGGCTTGAAACGGGCAGTGGATTTTTTGCTGGCTTTGGTGGCTTCGGTCATCCTCCTCGTTCCGATCCTTGTTGTCGCTCTTTGTGTCCGGCTAACGTCGCCAGGACCGATCCTCTACTGGTCAAAACGGATCGGGCGTTTCAATCAGATCTTCCTGATGCCGAAATTCCGCAGCATGCGCGTCGACACGCCGACCGTCGCGACGCATCTACTCGAAAACCCCGAGCGGTTTCTGACGCCGATCGGGTCGTTTCTACGCAAATCCAGTCTCGACGAACTGCCGCAGCTCTGGTGCATTCTGGGCGGCAAAATGAGTTTCGTCGGGCCGCGGCCGGCGCTCTACAACCAGTATGATTTGATCGAATTGCGGACGGTCCATGGGGTCGACCAACTCCTGCCCGGATTGACCGGATGGGCGCAGATCAACGGGCGGGACGAACTGCCAATTCCGGAGAAGGTGAAATTCGATGTCGAATATCTTGAGCGGCGCTCGATCGGCTTCGACATGCGCATCCTGTTTCTGACGGCCGAGAAGGTCATCCGCCGTAGGGGAATAAAGCATTAAGTTACCTACTTCTGATAGATAAGAGGTGCGGAACACCTTGATTTCCGATTATTTCAGTTGCGCTCGTTGTAGAAAATGACAAGAAGGTGGTTGTCTATTTGATCCGCGAGACGCTGGGAAGCAATGCCTGAAAATACCCCCACTGAGACGCCACGCTCGGGATGGTTCTTAGTGCCGATGCAGGCGCTTGTCGCCCCTTTGCTGGCCATGCCGCGTGCTGCCAAACGCGCGCTCGCCCTGCTGGTGGATTCCGGCCTTTGCGTTCTGACGATCTGGCTGGCTTATTGCTTCCGCCTGAACGAATGGACGGTGCTAACCGGCGTGCAGTGGTTGCCGGTCTTGGTTTCCCTGTGCATGGCCCTTCCGATCTTCATCGTCATGGGCATGTATCGGGCGATCTTCCGTTACGCCAACATGGCCGCTTTCATTGCCGTTCTGAAGGCCATTGCTATCTACGGCGTCGCCTTCATGACGATCTTTACGGCGCTCAGCGTCCCGGGCGTTCCGAGAACCGTCGGCATTCTTCAGCCCTTCCTGCTGCTGATAGCGATCGGCCTGTCACGGTTGGGGATCCGTTATTGGCTCGGGGATACCTATCAGCGTATTCTTCACCAGAATACGCTCGCCAAGGTGCTGATCTATGGGGCGGGAAATGCCGGACGGCAACTCGCCGGCGCTCTGACGAGCAGCGCCGAACTCAATGTGGTCGGTTACCTCGATGATGATCCGCGCCTTAAGGGCGGCATCATGGGCGGTTTGCCGATCTATGACCCGTCGGATCTTCCGGTGCTCGCTGAAGCACTTGGCGTGCACAACGTGCTTCTTGCTCTTCCATCCGCATCGCGGCAGCGTCGCAATGAAATTCTCGAGCATATCCGTAAAGCCAGGGTGAACGTCCGGACATTGCCGGATCTCACAGCGCTGGCTCAGGGACGAGTCGCCGTTTCCGATATTCGTGAGCTGGAGATCGAAGACCTGCTGGGCAGGGAAGCGGTTGCGCCGCGGCAAGAGCTGCTCGACAAGGCGATGCGCAACAAGGTGGTGATGGTCACGGGCGCCGGCGGCTCTATCGGCGGCGAGTTATGTCGCCAGATTCTGCGCAACGCGCCTTCGAGCCTCATCCTCATAGATCAGAACGAGTTTGCGCTTTATAATATTCATGCCGAATTGCTGAAGCTGGCCGAAGCTTACAAGCATGAGAGCCTGCAGATCGTGCCGATCCTTTGTTCCGTCCGCGACCAGGATCGCATGGAACATATCATGCAGAGCTGGCGGCCTCAGACGCTTTATCACGCCGCCGCTTACAAGCATGTGCCACTCGTCGAACACAATGCCGTGGAAGGCATCAAGAACAATGTCATGGGGACATTGATCACCGCACGTGCGGCAAATAAATGCGGCGTCTCGAATTTCGTGCTGATCAGCACCGACAAAGCCGTGCGCCCGACAAATGTGATGGGCGCCAGCAAGAGGCTGGCGGAGATGGTGCTGCAGGCGCTCGCGGCAGAGCTGACCGCTGATAGACTGCGGACAAACTTCTCGATGGTCCGCTTCGGAAATGTTCTCGGTTCCTCCGGATCCGTCGTGCCGCTGTTCAGGCAGCAGATCAAGGAAGGCGGCCCGGTTACCCTGACGCATCCGAAAATAACTCGCTACTTCATGACCATTTCGGAAGCCTCGCAACTTGTCATCCAAGCGGGTGCCATGGCCGAGGGTGGCGATGTTTTCCTGCTCGATATGGGCGAGCCCGTCCGCATTGCGGATCTCGCCCGCAAGATGGTCGAACTGTCCGGATTGACCGTCCGGGACGTGGATAATCCAGAAGGGGACATCGAGCTAGCCGTTACCGGCCTGAGGCCCGGCGAGAAGCTTTATGAAGAACTGTTGATCGGGGATAACCCCGAGACAACTGAACATCCGCGGATTATGAAGGCGCGCGAGGATTTCCTGTTCTGGGCGGAACTTTCGAAGAAGCTCAACTCGCTCAATGCGTCCTTGGACCGAAACGACATGGTCGCGGCACGGGCGACCTTGGCAGAACTCGTTTCCGGCTATTCCTCAACGGGTGAGGTTTCAGACCTTGCGTTCACCGGCGCCGAAACCAATCCGGCGCAAGAAGATATCAACGCGCTAGCCTCAGGCGCAGGAAATTAGCTTCGAACGACAGCTGCATAGCGTGTACTGCCCCGATCCGCGCAAATAAGAGCGACCATATAGGCGAAGATCGGATCCAGTGCCTTTTGGTTGAACATGATGCCGAAGCTGCCGGTAATAATGTAACTGGTGGTGAGCAGAAGAGCGATCGCCATGGCTAGATCCCGGCCAGGGCCGGGTTCCTTTTTCCACGCACCGATCACGGGCGTCAGCAGCAGCAGTGAAAGCGCCGCGATGCCGACAAGGCCGGCGTCGATTCCCGCTGTGAGAAAGCCGTTATGGACATGGGAATAGGGCAGTTGCGGCCTTAGGCCCTCAGGGACTTCTGCCAGGACAGCAGCCATCCGGTTCTGCGGGCCATAGCCGGTCAGCGGATCCTTGGTGATTGCGGATAGGGCGCCCTTGTAGAGGGCAACGCGCGCGCTCAGCGAGGTGATATCACCATTGGTGCTTTCGAGCGACGACAGATTGTCCTGGAGCTCACGGACGCGATAGACAACCTGGTCGCTGCCCAGGGCGAGAAGTCCCAGCAGCAATACCGAGCCGGTGATGGCGAGGCTGCGCAGACTGATATGAAATCGGTTTTTGGGAAAATACCAGAGAAAGATGACGAGCTGGACGGGGATGACCAGCCAGGCCGAGCGCGTTCCGGAAAGCAGCGCGCAGCCGAGACCCGCGGCATACCCCAATATCGCGATCTTTTGCTCCATGCTTTTGGGAGATTGAATATTGAGTAGCGCGACGCCGCCGAAAAGCACGCCGATAACGCCGAGCAGCGCCGCGTTCGAGGTTCCCGCCTCCGCCCTGGGCATCAGGAACAAGACTTGAAGCAGGCTGAAAAGGAAAGTAACAATCATCCCGAGGCCGGCGGCGAGGATAAAGAGCGGTACAAGGCGGCCATCGGGAGATTGACGCATACGCGGCAAAATCAGCCAGATCGAAAAGAACGGCAGGAGCCGGAAAATCCAATCCAGTTCTTCCGAGAAAGGCGGATTGACGAATATGCTGACGATCATCACCACCGGGTAAATCGTCATGCAAATGGCAACCACCAGATCGGACTTCGACAGGTTCAGAGGACAGCGGGCTCTTGCCAGACAATAGAGGCCCGATAGCATCGACCCGAGGAGAATGAAGGAATTGAAGTTCGGCGAAAGTCCGGGCAGGATTGCAAAGAGAAAGACCGCAATGCCGTTGGTTCGATCAAGCGCGCTTCCAGATCCGTTTCCAGGATGAAGTACCGCAATCACGAGTTGCCTGAAATAGTTCACTTTGGTAGCCCTGAGGTGTTGCTTTCCAGCCTCGCTAAGGACGGTTGCCACCACTGTCAAGCCGTGAACGCGGGCAGAACCCGTGCTTTTTGCACTGTCGTATTCCGGCAACAGCAAGCCCGGATGCACTTTGCTCACTTGGCAATGGGCCGCAATAGCTTGCTATAGCAAAGCCGTGCCGATCGGAAAACACGTTTGAAGTGCGATCGAGAAGCTTTGTCATCGTGCGGCGCGATCCGGCCCATGGGGACACCTTTCGAGCACGACCTTGACCTCCCATCATCACCGAGTATCGGGCGATTTGTCAAAACTAACATCGTTGAAGTCTGCAGCTACCGCCAATATAGGCGCGAGTTTTCCACCGATGACCGGCCGAGGAGATAGCCGAACCCGAATGCGACAATACCTATAGTGAGCAACAATGCGCTTGCGGTCTGCGGGTGGTTTCTTGCCCCGGCCGTGACTGCATAGACCTCGCGTTTCACCCCGCTGGCCGCCGATTGGGCAACCTTGGCCAATCCTTCCGGCGGCTCGACGGGTGTGCCGGTGAATCCGGCGTCCAAGTCTCTTTTATCGACCATGTCGGGACCTTTCCTGCATTGACTCAAGACTGCAATTTAATCCTGCTCGCGTGTGCCGGGTGAGGCTTCGCGTTGATCGGCGTCTTCGAGATCCGTCTTGACCAGGAACGTATCGCTATGTTCGCGCGAGGCCTCTCGCAACGCTTCGAGCTTGGGAGGATTGTCGGCCTCGCCATGCCGCGTATCGAGCTCTTGTTCGGCGCGGGTCCAATGATCCTGATGCCTGCCCTCCGGCCTGCCGTCCTTCTCCCACAGCACGTATGCTCTTTTGCGGATCTCCTCCTCGCGGCCAGCGGCCGGAGAATCGGTGCGCTGCCCGACGGTCTGGTGTGCCGCTTGCCGCGCCATCTTCCCTTTCCGCGCACCGGCGGGGGAGGAATCCTTCAGCCGCGTGTCGTCAGTCGTGCCTTCACTTCTTTTGCGTACCGGGTTCTTCATCGGCGCCTCCTTGATTGGATCTCAACCAATTCGGCTGATCTAAGTTCCAACCAAGAGACGCGGCCAGCATCGAAACGGCGGTTGAAGCGACGCGGAACCTCAAAATGTAAACCAGTTCCTCCGCAGCTCTTGGCAAGGCGCTGAGGCTGATATACTAGTATGTCAGAACGCCACCACCGGTCTTGAGTATGCGGCAGTCCCCAGAAGCCGAAGCGCCCTGCTGTTCCGATTTCCCAAGGAGTCGGTCCGAAGTTGCGACGCGTCACCACGGCCGGCGCCATCTACGAACGGCTCTATGCCGACATCGTCTCGCTCAGGATGCCGCCTGGCCTGTTGCTGCAGGAGAAGCGGATTGCCGAGGATTTCAGGGTCAGCCGCACGCCGGTGCGCGAGGCACTGCTCAGGCTCTCCGAAGGCGGGCTGGTCGACATCTATCCGCAGTCGGGCACGGTCGTATCGCGTGTGCCTGTCGCGTCGATCCCGGAGGCGGTGGTCGTGCGCAAGGCGCTCGAAGGTACGACCGTCGAGGCTGCGGCCGAAACCGCCAGCGCTGCCGATATTGCCCATCTGGACGCCATCATCTCCCGGCAGCGGTCGCATGCCGCGGTCGGCAACGCCTCGAACTTTCATGAGGAGGACGAGGCCTTTCACGAAGCGATTGCTGAGATAGCAGGTTATCCCGGCATCTGGGCGATTCTGAAGACGGTCAAGGTGCAGATCGACCGGGCGCGGCGGCTGGCGCTGCCGGCGCTTGGGCGGATGGACAATGTGATCCGCGAACACATCGTCATTCGCGACGCGCTCGTCGCCCATGATGCCACGGCTGCGCGCGGCGCGATGATCCATCACTTGAGCGCCGTCATTCCCGATGTCGATGAGCTACGCTCGCGTTACCCCGATTATTTCTGCTGACGGCAGGATCACCACGAAACGAAGAGTCGAGGGAAGGAAGAAAGATGCGACAGGGTTGGAGATGGTTCGGACCGGAAGCGCCGGTGACGCTGGATGATGTCCGCCAGACGGGCGCCACTAATATCGTCTCATCGCTCCATCAGGTGCCGATTGGCAGGGCCTGGACGGAGAAGGAGGTGCGCGAACGCCAATCGCTGATCGAGACGACGCCAGCCGACCGCTCGCCGCTCGTCTGGTCGGTCGTCGAAAGCATTCCGATCCCCGATGCCATCAAGCGCAGGGGCGGGGAGGCGAAGGCCGAAATCGAGGCGTGGATCGCAAGCCTCGAAGCGGTCGCCGCCTGCGGCATTCCGATCGTCTGCTATAATTTTATGCCCGTCGTGGACTGGACCCGCACCGAACTCGATTTCGTGACGCCGACCGGGGCCACCGCGATGCGCTTTGATCATGAGCGTTTCGCGGCCTTCGATCTTTTCATTCTGGAACGGCCGGATGCGGCACGGGACTATGCCGATGCAGATCGGGAACGGGCGCGCATCGTCTTCGAGGCGATGTCGGAGGAGGAGATCGCCGAGATCACCCGCATCATCACATCGGCTCTGCCGGGTTCGACCACCGAACCTCTGACCATTCCGGCCTTCCGGGAAAAGCTTGTCGCCTATCGCGGTATCGATGCCGCAAGGCTGCGCCGGCACCTGATCGAATTCCTCGAGGCGGTGACGCCGGCCGCCGAAGCACGCGGCGTCAAGCTGACGCTGCATCCCGACGATCCGCCGCGGTCGCTGTTCAGTCTGCCGCGCATCGCCTCGACGGCCGATGATTATGCTGCTCTCTTCGATGCGGTGCCGTCGAAGGCGAACGGCATGTGCTATTGCACCGGCAGCCTTGGCGTGCGCGCCGATAACGATCTGCCGGCGATCGCCCGCCGTTTCGCCTCACGGATATATTTCGCCCATCTGCGCGCTACGACGAGAGAGGGCGATGGCCGAACATTCCATGAAAGCGCGCACCTGGAGGGCGATGTCGACATGGTTGCCGTTCTCCGGGAACTTGTCACGGAAGACCGCCGCCGTGGCGCTCAAGATACCATCGTCTTCCGCTCGGACCATGGCCACCGCATGCTCGACGATCTCGACAAAACAGTCACGCCCGGCTACCCCGCCATTGGCCGCATGCGCGGCCTTGCCGAGCTTCGCGGCATCCTGCATGCACTGGATGCCCCGCCGACCTGAGGGCATTGGCGTCGCTTGGCATAGAAAATCATTGCGCTCTGGAGCCCAAGCGACACTTCAGAGCGCGCAACCCTTCAGGAACAGATCCGTGCACATCTTCGCCCTTGCGGCGATCTCCTTGATCCCCGGCGGCTGTTGCTGGCGCAGCATCGCTGCACGCTGTGGCTCCATGATCATCATCCCACGGAGCATCCCGCAGGCGGCATGTGGATCGTCGAGTGCGATCAGCCCGCGATCGATCTGTCTACGCAGCCAGTCCTCCATCAGCGCGTTGGTCCTGACGATCGCTTTCTCATAGAAGGTCGTGGCGATCTCGGGAAAGCGGTCGGACTCGCTGATGACGAGCCGAGTCACGGTGATCGTGTCCAGCGAGAGCGTCAGCATGCCATAGGCCATCAGCATGCGCTCCAATCCTTGCCTGAGGTCCAATACCGCAAGCGTTCCGGGATCGAGCGACATGAGGAAGCGCCCCGTCCGCTCGATGATCATCTCGGAAAACAGATCCGCCTTGGTCGGAAACAGCCGGTAGAGCGTCTTGGTCGAGACACCAGCCCCTTGCGCGATCGCGGCGATGCTTGCCGCGGCATAACCATTCTCGTGGAACTGCCGGTTAGCCGCCTCGATGATCACGCTTCTCGTATCGTCGTCGCAGCGGACTTGCGGTCGTCCTCGCGGTCTCTTCTCGATTTCGTGATTTTGGACCATGACTATTTTCCAAATTCTTGTTGACACCGATTTTATAAAGCATATTTTGGAAAATAACAAGTTTCCAAAAGTGGAACTGACATGAATTTAGAGGCCGCAGCCGGTAGCGACAGCGACCAGTAATAGGAGAAAGGCAATGTCCATCAGTACGCTGCAGGCCCTGAACAACAACGCGCCTGTCACCGAAACCACGGCGGAGGCCGCGCCGGCAACCCTTGATACCGGCAACACGTCACGCATCGTCGAAGCTGCCGCCGTTTTGGAGCATCCCGCCCCCAAGCGCCGTGGCCGCGGACTGTTGCTGGGCGCGACCGCCATCGCCCTGATCGCCGCCGCCAGCTATTACGGCCATAGTTACTGGACCTTCGGCCGCTTCGAGATTTCCACCGACGACGCCTATGTGAAGGCCGACAATACGACTGTCGCACCAAAGGTTTCGGGCTACATCGCGGAAGTGCTCGTAGGTGATAACCAGGTGGTCAGGGCGGGTCAGCCGCTCGCACGCATCGATGATCGCGATTTCCGTGCCGCTCTCGATCAGGCCAAGGCCGATGTCGCCGCCGCCGAGGCGACGCTCAACGCCAAGCAGGCGTCGCTGGATATTCAGCAGTCGACGATTGCCGCAGCCCGCGCCACGGTCGAGGTCGACAAGGCAAACGAGACCTTCGCCGAACAGAACAACAGGCGTTACGCCAATCTCGCCACCAATGGTTATGCGCCAGTTCAGACGGCACAACAGGCCGCTTCCGCCATTGCCGCCGCCCAGGCAACCATTGTTCGCGACAACGCTGCGCTCGACGCCGCCGTCAAGCAAGTCGACCTTCTCAATGCCGAACTCGCCCAGGCGAAGGCGACGCTCGCCCATGACCAGGCTGTCCAGCATCAGGCTGAACTGAACCTCTCCTATGCAGAGATTACCGCCCCTGTCGACGGCACCGTCGGCAACAGGACGCTGCGGGTCGGCCAGTATGTGCAGGCGGGCACCCAGCTGATGTCGGTTGTACCCACGAGCGCGATCTATGTGATCGCCAACTACAAAGAAACGCAGCTGACCGATGTTCGCGCCGGCCAGCCGGTGGATATCGAGGTCGATACTTTTCCAGGCCGCATCTATCGGGGCCATGTCGATAGCCTTGCTCCGGCAAGCGGCCAGGAATTCGCGCTTCTGCCTCCCGACAACGCGACCGGCAACTTCACAAAGGTCGTTCAGCGCATTCCGGTCAAGATCGTGCTCGACGGCGAAGCCGCCAATGGCGACTTGCGACCCGGCATGTCCGTTCAGCCGAGCATCGACACCAAGGCCGATGCCGACCGCAGTTAGGCGCGGGGATTAGGAGATCGCGTCATGTCCACTACCGCAGCAACAGCCGCCCCCATATCGCAGCCGGGCGCCGGCACCAAGGAATGGATCGCCGTTCTCGCCGGCATGATCGGCGCCTTCATGGCGATCCTCAACATCCAGATCACCAATGCCTCCCTCCTCGACATCGAGGGCGGCATCGGAACGGGCGTCGACAACGGCGCATGGATATCGACCTCCTACCTGATTGGGGAGATCGTCGTCATTCCGCTGACGGCCTATTTCAGCAATGTCTTCTCGTTCCGCCGCTATATCCTCGTCAATTCCATTCTCTTTCCGCTATTTTCGATGGCTTGTGCCTTCGCGCATGATCTCGGCACGATGATCCTGCTGCGCGGCCTGCAGGGCTTTGCCGGTGGCGTACTGATCCCCATGGCCTTCACCATGGTGCTAACCAAATTGCCGAAGACCCAGCAGCCGCTGGGGCTCGCGATCTTCGCGCTGTCGGTCACTTTCGCCCCGGCCATCGGCCCGACGATCGGCGGCTACCTGACGGAGAATTATGGCTGGCAGACGATCTTCTTCATCAACACGATCCCGAGCCTCATTATGGCGGCCGCTCTCGCCCTGACGCTGGAAAAGCAGCCGATGCAGCTCCACCTTCTGAGGGAAGGCGACTGGGCCGGCATCTTCACCATGGCCGTCGGCCTCTCGGCGCTGCAGACCGTGCTGGAGGAAGGCAACAAGGAAGACTGGTTCTCTTCGCCCTTCATCGTCAAGCTCAGCCTTGTCGCCTTCGTCTTTCTCGCTGTCTTCATCTGGATCGAGCTGACGGTCAAGAAGCCGCTGGTAAAGCTGCGGCTGCTCACTCAGCGCAATTTCGGCATCGGCGTGCTGGTCAACGTCCTGGTCGGCGTCGCGCTCTTTGGCACAGTCTATATCCTGCCGCAATATCTCGGCCAGGTGCAGCGTTATAATGCCGAGCAGATCGGCAACGTACTCGCCTGGACCGGCCTGCCGCAGCTGTTGCTCATTCCGCTGGTGCCTGTTCTCATGAAGCGTTTCGACGCCCGCTATATCGGCTTCCTCGGTATCTCGATCTTCGCGATCAGCTGCTTCATGAACATCATGCTTTCGGCTGACAATGCCGGCGACCAGTTCTGGATCCCGAATATTGTCCGTGCCGTTGGCCAGGCCCTGGTGCTGACCCCGATCACAGCCATTACGACGGCCGGCATTGCTCCATCAGATGCCGCCGCCGCCTCTGGCCTGACCAACATGCTGCGCAATCTTGGCGGCGCGGTCGGCACCGCCTCTCTCGGCACCATCCTGACGAAGCGCGAACAGTTCCATTCCAATATCATCGGCCAGTCGATTACGCTGAGCCGTGACGAAGTTCGCGATCGCCTGGGCAAGCTTACCGGCTACTTCATCCAGCACGGCGTCACCGATCCGGCTGTTGCATCGCAAAAGGCGGTCGTTGCGATGGGTCAGATCGTCAAGCGCCAGGCATTGATCTTGGGCTTCAGCGATACTTTCGCTATCATCGGCGTGGTGCTTGCAGTGGCGGCATTTGCCCTGCTCCTCACCAAAAAGCCTCAGGCCGGCGCCGGTGCGGGCGCCCATTGAAACCCGGCGGACGCCGCAGGAAGATCCTCCGTAGGGAAAGCCCTCCTTTGCCGTCATGCGAAGGGGGGCTTCACACGTGAACGCTAATGGCCGATCTCGACCGTGAAGGCGAAACGCGCAACGGCGCCCGGTGCAAGCAGCGTCGTCGAGGGCCGCTTCGACAACTGGCTCGATGCTCCGGCTTGCGCAGCCGTGCCATGCCATGGCTCGACGCAAAGGAAGGGCGCGCCCGGCTTGGTCCAGAGAGCGAGGTTGGGCAGGTTTTCGAAGCGGAACCGCAGGATTGGCCCGCCTTCGGCCCCGTAGCGCAGCCCTTCGCCCGCACCCTTGGGGAAGATCATCGCATCCTGCTCGAACAGCGCGTGATTCAGAACCAGACGTCCGGCATGAAACGGCGAAGGCAGCGCTGGGGGATTGATAAGGCCGCCCGCCAGCCGCACGAGTTCCGGCTCGCCCTGATTGTCGAGCGTGATGATGTGGGCGCGTCCGGTAGCGCCGGGCAGCGGCCAGGCGAAGGCGGAGTGGAATCCAAGCCCGAAGGGCATCGTCTTCCGGTCGCGGTTGGTCACCTCGGCGCTGACCGTCAGCGCCCGGCCTTCCACCGCATGCTCCACGGCCAGCAGGAATTCGAACGGATAGACCGCCCGGGTACTCTCCGAGGCGGCAAGCTCGTACCGACACATCGTTGCCGCGGATGCCGCGAGGGAAAACTCGCTGCGGCGGGCAAAACCATGCTGGGCCATCGGATAGATCGTGCCGTCGATTGCGATCTTGTCGTCCGGGGCCTTGCCGACGATCGGAAACAGGATCGGCGAACGCCCGGTCCAGAAGGCGGCGTCGCCCGTCCATAGCCACGAGCGTCCGTCGCTTGATTTAAGTGCCTGCATCTCGGCGCCGAGGGAGGAGACATCGACAGTGAGGTCCTGATTGCCGATCCGGATTGAGGCTGGCATCGCAATTTCCCTTTCGTAGGTTGGTACCAAGTCATCTCATTTCCGCACCGTTAGTTTCGACTCAATCGGTGAGGGTGGTAATCACACGCAAGCTGGCGCTCATTCGTTACTTCCGTATCGCGCCCAACCTTGCGATCACTTCGTTCGGAATTCCGTAGCGCTGAATGGCGTCGCGGTTATTTTTCATTCCGCAGATTTCACGCTGGATGAAGAATGCCCAGACCGCGTCGGAGGCGTCATTGAGAAGTCTCTCGCGCTCCGCACTTTGGCGTTCGCCGGTCCAGGCTTTCAAGGCGGCGAGGGCCGCCTCCACCTTCAGCCCGTGACGCCCGAGTGAGTCGGCGCGCTCCGACATCAGCTCGTATTCGAGGACGCTGAGGCCGTTCCTATCCTCCTGGGATTGTCTGAAAGACTGCGGGGGCCGAACGCTCATGGGCACGGATTCCTTATCAGCGTAGGCGACAACCTTATCCAATCCGGTCTTTGAGATCGAGAGGGCAGGGGAACGGACCTTTCCCGCCATTTCCCGGCGTGGTAAGGGCGCCGTAACTTTCTTTCAGGCCCATAGCAGACCGTGATTCGTATCGAGAATATCAGCAAGCAGCTCAGCCACCGGATCCTCTTCATTGAGGCGTCGGCCGCTCTTAACAAAGGCGAGAAGATCGGCCTCGTCGGCCCGAACGGCGCCGGCAAGACGACGATCTTCCGGATGATCAACGGTGAAGAGCAGCCCGACGAGGGACAGGTCTCCTGCGAGAAGGGCGTCACCATCGGCTATTTCGACCAGGACGTCGGCGAAATGTCAGGCCACAGCGCCGTCGCCGAAGTGATGAACGGCGCCGGGCCGGTCAGCATCGTTGCCGCTGAACTGCGGGAGCTGGAGGCGGCCATGGTCGACCCCGAGAGGGCCGGCGACATGGAGGAGATCATCGAGCGCTACGGCGAGGTGCAGGCGCGTTACGAGGAGCTGGACGGTTATGCGCTCGACGGGCGCGCCCGCGAAGTGCTTGCGGGCCTGAGTTTCAGCCAGGAGATGATGGACGGCGACGTCGGTGCGCTGTCGGGCGGCTGGAAGATGCGCGTGGCGCTTGCCCGCATCCTGCTGATGCGTCCCGACGTCATGCTGCTGGACGAACCGAGCAACCACCTGGATCTCGAAAGCCTGATCTGGCTCGAAGAGTTCCTGAAGGGTTATGAGGGGGCGCTGCTGATGACCTCGCACGACCGCGAGTTCATGAACCGCATCGTCAACAAGATCCTCGAGATCGACGCCGGCTCGCTGACCTCCTATTCCGGCGACTATGAATTTTACGAGCAGCAGCGGGCGCAGAACGAAAAGCAGCAGCAGGCCCAGTTCGAGCGCCAGCAGGCGATGCTCGCCAAGGAAATCAAGTTCATCGAGCGGTTCAAGGCGCGCGCTTCGCATGCTTCGCAGGTGCAGAGCCGCGTGAAGAAGCTGGAGAAGATCGACCGGGTGGAGCCGCCCAAGCGCCGTCAGTCGGTCGCGTTCGAATTCCAGCCAGCGCCGCGCTCCGGCGAGGACGTGATCAGCTTGAAGAACGTCCATAAGAAATATGGCAGCCGAAGCATCTATGAGGGGCTGGATTTCATGGTACGGCGGCGAGAACGCTGGTGCATCATGGGCATCAACGGCGCCGGCAAATCGACGTTGCTGAAGCTGGTGACGGGCACCACGACGCCCGACGAAGGCAGTGTCGCTCTCGGCGCCAGCGTCAAGTTGGGCTATTTCGCCCAGCATGCGATGGATATTCTCGATGGCGAGCGCACGATCTTCCAATCGCTGGAAGATCGCTTTCCCCAGGCAGGGCAGGGGCCTTTGCGCGCGCTCGCCGGATGTTTCGGCTTTTCCGGTGACGATGTCGAGAAAAGGTGCCGGGTGCTGTCGGGCGGCGAGAAGGCCCGGCTGGTCATGGCTATGATGCTGTTCGACCCGCCGAACCTGCTCGTGCTCGACGAGCCGACCAACCATCTCGACCTCGACACCAAGGAAATGCTGATCAAGGCGCTCGCGCAATATGAGGGCACCATGCTCTTCGTATCCCACGACCGGCATTTCCTAGCTGCGCTCTCCAACCGCGTGCTGGAACTGACCCCGGAGGGCGTCCATCAATATGGCGGCGGCTATACGGAATATGTGGCGCGCACGGGTCATGAGGCGCCTGGCCTGCGCAGCTGACGGCTATTTTTCCGGCGGCACGGCGAAACCATTGAAATCGAAACGACCAGCAGAGCGCGTCCGCATATTGTTGGACGGCCGGCGCTTTATCGGCGGTTGTGAAAGCCGTTTATGTGAACGAAGAAGAGCGCCGGCCGACATTGCCGGCGCTCTGCCACGATGATGACCCATTTCCATGGTGTTCGGGCCTTCTTCAAACAATCGGGGCGGGCACATCAGCATGGACTGGATCAATCGTCATATCGATCAGCCGTTATTGAACGGCGCGGCAGGCTTGCTGCGGCAGTGGCACATTCGTACACGGCAGTCGCCGGAGCTGCTGGAGCCGACGTGGAACCTTGTCGTGCTATCCTTTCTCCTTATCGCGAGCGGACAGGTCATGACGGGCAAGCCTTTCGCGCTCAGCATTGCCGCGCTGATCATGCTGGCCCTGCCTTCAGCCAAGAAGTTGCTTTCGGCGGTCAAGGCAGGGGGAAGCGCCTATGGCGCCCGGGAATACAAATCGTCAAGGGCGCGCGCCGTCGCCAAACGGGAGGCGGAATGGTCGGTGCGGATCATCGTGCTGTTTTCATCCGCCTGCCTTCCGTTCATCGCCCGCATCGATGATCCGGTGGGCGCCTGTTTCATGCTCGGGGCAAGTGTCTGGTTCGTGCTGACCGGGCCGCTCAAAACTTACCTCGATGCGGCCGAACCTCCCGAACCGACCGAGGGCGACCGGATGTACAGCGGCGTCTTTCATTTCGGCTGAAAGCCGCCGATGCGACGTTCCATCGGCCGGCCATGAGAGTGAGGGAACCAAACCGGACGGCCGCCGTTATCTCCGCAGCAACGTAAAAGGAGATTGCGATGCTTTACTACGCTCTGGTGTTTCTCGTTGTGGCCTTGATTGCCGGCGTCCTCGGATTTGGCGGCATTGCAGGGGCTTCAGCTTCCATTGCCCAGGTTCTGTTCTTCATTTTCCTGGTGTTGTTCGTCGTCTCGCTTGTCATGCGCTTCATGCGCAGAGTATAGTGAAGATGGTTCAAGTATAAAAGCCCGGTGATAATTATCGCCGGGTTTTGCTTTCCTTGATGGTCCCGCAGTGGTCGGTGAAACTCGCTTCGAGCGAATGTGCTTTTCGTGCAACCATCCCTAACAAGATCGTGAAAGACCGCATGCTGGTCGCATGTGCCTTCGAAATGTCCCAATGGGGCTGAACCGTGGGGCTGTCGCTTGCGCCTTCCCACGCGCTTTGACACGCGACGCGAAAACGGCGCCGTCCGGGATTGCTCTGCAGTCCCCTCCGATATCCGGTGCCGCCAGCCGGGTGTTCCCGTCACGATTTGAGAAGGAGAGACTTATGAAAACAACTCTTGCGGCGGCGTTTGCCGCGGTATCGTTGACGTTTTTTGGCGCGGGGGCGGCCAATGCCGCCGACCCTGTCACCAGAACATATGAAGAGCCGGACCTGCGCAATGGCGTGAAGATCGGTTATCTCACTTGCGATATCGGCGGCGGCACGGGATATGTGCTCGGTTCGTCCAAGGAAGCCGATTGCGTCTTTCAGTCAATTGTCGGCAATGAGCTTTTCGATCACTACACCGGCGAAATCCGAAAGCTTGGCATCGACCTCGGCTTCACCACGCGCAGTCGCTTGATCTGGGCGGTGTTTGCGCCGACGGCTGGTTATCATCGTGGGTCGCTCGCCGGACTTTATGTCGGCGCCAGCGCAGAGGCGACGGTTGGTGCCGGCGTCGGCGCCAACCTCCTGGTCGGTGGCACCTCCGGTTCAATCCATCTGCAGACGGTCAGCCTGACGGGCCAGCTCGGCCTGAATGTCGCGGCCGGCAGCGCGTCGATGACACTGACACCGGCGGATTGACGGGTTTTGTCGCCCCCTGCCGCGACGGGGCGGGGGCGTCACGAGATTATTGGGTTGGCTTGCTGGCGACGAAACGATGGATATCCGAATTGCAACGCCGGGCGAGGATGAGATCCTGGTCGGCCACTATCTGAAAATCTGGGACAGCTATGGCACGCCGCCGGAACATTACAGGCCGGATGCGGCGGCGCGGATATTGGCGTTTTTGAGAAGCGGTCGCCAGGAGCGACGCCTCGCCTCGTTCCTGGCCGTTGTGGACGATGGAATCGCCGGTTCCGTATCTTGTCAGCTGCACCAATCGCCGTTTCCGGAAGTCATTCGGTCGGAGCAGCGGTTGCACGGTTATATCTGGTCCGTCTATGTCGCCGAGGCTTTCCGCCGGCGCGGCATTGCTTTGGCGCTGACGAACAGGGCCGTTGATTATCTGAAATCCATCGGCTGCACGACTGCCGTCATTCATGCCTCGGATGTGGGGGAGCCAGTCTATCGCAGCGCCGGCTTCGAGCTGGCGAAGGAAATGCGCCTGAAGTTTCCTGTGGAGTGAGCCGCATAGCCGAAGCGCCTACACACGGCTGAGGCATGTGCGCGGCGGCGCGTTTTCTGTTTACGCTTTCGGCTTGCCGGGCGCGATAAAGGCGTTGATCGCCGTCTCGTCATGGCCGGCTTCGCGTAGGAAGCGGCTGGCGAATTCGATGGCAGGACTTCTCAATGCATCGTCCGGCCGGATCAGGTGAAAAGCGACATGGGAATCGAGGGTGCGCTGTGACACTGCGACGACGCGCCCGGCGGCAAGCGCAGCATCCGACAACGGCGGCCGCGCAAGCGCAATGCCGAGCCCTTGCGCGCAGGCATCGACCACCAGATTGTAATCTTCGAAGCGTCGGTCCTGGCCACGCGGCGTATAGTCGACGCCCTCACGCGCTAGCCAGCGCCGCCAGCCCTCGATATTGGAGTCGTGAAGAATCGGCAGATCGAGCAGCGAAAGCGCATCCGAGCGTTGCCCGAGTCGTGCTGCCATTGTCGGTGAGGCGATCGGAAAAGATTTCTCCTGCCACAGCGGCAGGGCGCGCACGCCCGCCCATGGTCCCTTGCCGCAGCGGACGGCAAGGTCCGTGCCTTCGCCGAAGTCCGCCAGGCGGTGTTCGAGCGTCAATTCGACATGCAGCTCATTTCCTTCGAGCTTTGCCAGGCGCGGAAACAACCATAGAGAGGCGACGGACGGAGTAACGGAAAGGCGCACCACCGCCTTGTTCGGCCGTGGCAGCCAGCGCTCGCCGGTGTTCCCGAGCAGGGAAAGAGCTTCCTCGGCACGTGCGAAGAACCGCATGCCCTCCGGGGTGAGGCGCACACCGCGAGCTTCACGCGCGAAGAGCCGCACGCCCATCCAGCGCTCGAGCCGCGAGACCTGCCGCGATACGGCGCCATGGGTGATCCCGCTTTCCTCGGCCGCGGCCGAAAACGATCCGAGCCGAGCGGCGCGGGCAAAGGTCTCGAGCGTATCGAGCGGTGGGAGCACTGGCGAGCTGTGAACCATGCGCACATTTGATCATCGATTGCGGTGCTTTTCAAGCATGTATCGAAGCCCTAATTCGTTGTCGCACGCACAGATGGAGGCGAACATGAGCATGGCGGCAAGCGCACCGGTTTCGGCAAAACAGCAAGGCGGCTTCGATCTGATCGCCTTTGCGGCGATTGTCGTCACCATTCTCTTCTGGGCCTCTTCCTTCGTGGTGATCCGTATCTGTCTCGGGCCGCTGACGCCGATCGAACTGGCAACGGCGCGTTATGTGGCGGCAGGCGTCCTCGCCCTTGTCTATCTCGCCATCTACCGGCCGATGCCGGAAAAGCGTGAATTCGTCCGCCTCTCGGTCGCTGCCGTCCTCTTCATCGCCGCCTATGCGGTTCTCCTGAACACCGGCGAGCAGACCGTGGCGGCGGGGCCGGCGAGCTTCATCATTAATACCATGCCCGTCTTCACCGCCCTGATTGCCACATTCGCGCTCGGCGAGCGTTTCGGCCGCTGGGGCTGGGTTGGCACCGCGGTTTCCTTCGGCGGCGTGGCGCTGATCGCCGTCGCCTCCGACGGCGGCTTCACGCTCGATCCGAACGCTGTGCTGATCCTCGGTGCGGCGCTCTGCTCGGCGATCGCCAGCGTGTTGCAGAAACCGCTGCTCGCTCGCCTGCCGGCGCTTGCCGTCACCGCCTGGATCCTGTTGATCGGCTCCGTGCCACTCTTTCCGGCCGTCCCGGCGACGATCCGCGCGCTGGCGGCGGCGCCGGCAGAGGTCAATTGGGGCGTTGCCTATCTCGTCATCTTCCCGACTGCGATCGGCTATCTTACCTGGGCCATCGCCTTGAAGCGGCTGACCGCTGCGCGCGCCTCGAATTTTCTCTACGGCGTCCCGCCTGTCGCAACGCTGATCGGGTTCGTCGGGCTGGGTGAGACGCCGACCGCACCGGGTGCTGCCGGCGGCGTCATGGCGATCCTTGGCGTGCTCGTGGTCAACGTGATGCGGAAACGATAACCGTAATCGCGCTGCCGCCACGTTCGGAGTGCCGCAGTCGGGCAACTGACAAATAGGCATTGCGCTGCCGTTCGCTTTCTTTAAAAACGAAAGCAGAGCGAAAGGGGCGCGGATGTTCTTGACCGACCGACAAACTGAAATCGTGGCGATTGCGAAATCGAGCGGCAGGGTTCTGGTCGAGGAGCTCGCCTCCCGCTTCTCGGTGACGCCGCAAACAATCCGCAAGGATCTGAACGATCTCTGCGACGCGCAGGTGCTGACGCGCATTCATGGCGGCGCGACATTTCCGAGCGGAACGGAGAACGTCAAATACGAGGCGCGGCGGCAGATCGCCGCTTCGGAGAAGCAGGCGATCGGTATGGCGGCAGTCGAGCTGATCCCGAGCGGAGCCTCGCTTTTCATCAACATCGGCACGACGACCGAAGCGGTGGGCGAGGCGCTCGCCAATCACCACGAGCTGATGGTGATCACCAATAATATCAACGTTGCCAACAGGTTGCGTCTCTTTCCGGCCATCGAGGTGGTGATCGCCGGCGGCGTCGTGCGCGGCTCGGACGGCGGCATCGTCGGCGAAGCGGCGGTCGACTTCATCCGGCAGTTCAAGGTCGATTATGCCGTCATCGGCGCATCGGCAATCGATATTGACGGCGCGCTCCTCGATTATGATTTTCGCGAAGTGAAGGTCGCGCAGGCGATTATCGCCAATGCCCGGCATGTCATCCTCGTTGCCGATTCGACGAAATTCGAACGCACCGCGCCGGTCCGGATCGGCCAGCTTTCCCAGGTCCATACCTTCATCACCGACCACTGTCCGGTGCCGTCCATCCGCAATCTCTGCCTCGAAAACAATGTGAAGCTGATCGAAACGAGCACCAGATCGCGCTAGGTCACGCGAATGGAACAAACATTCGTTTGACATTCGCATTCCTTTCGTTTTAACTGTTATCACTTTCGCAATCGCGCAAGTTTTGTGCGATGCGAAATCAGCAGTGGGCTCGGAGGGGCAATTGGGCCGGGAGATACACGACATATTCGTCATTGGCGGCGGCATTAACGGCTGCGGCATTGCGCGCGATGCCGTCGGGCGCGGCTATTCCGTCGCGCTGGCGGAGATGAACGATTTTGCCTCCGGCACCTCGTCCGGCGCCACCAAGCTGATTCATGGCGGCCTGCGTTATCTCGAGCATTACGAGTTCCGGCTGGTGCGAGAATCGCTGATGGAGCGCGAGATCCTCTGGGCGATGGCGCCGCACATCATCTGGCCGCTGCGCTTCGTATTGCCTTATCACAAGGGCGGCATCCGCCCGGCCTGGCTGATCCGACTCGGCCTCTTCCTTTACGATCATCTCGGCGGCCGCAAGCTGCTGCCGGCGACGTCGGTACTCGACATGCGCAAGGACCCGGCCGGCAAGCCGCTGAAGGCGCTGTTCACGAGGGCGTTTGAATATTCCGACGGCTGGGTCGATGATGCCCGCATGGTCGTGTTGAACGCCCGCGACGCAGCCGACAAAGGGGCGGCCATCCTGCCGCGTACGAAGGTGGTGTCGGCGCGGCGTGAGAATGGTCTCTGGCACATTGAAACGACCGATACGGTGACTGGCCGCAATGACAGCCATCAGGCCCGCATGCTGATCAATGCCGCCGGTCCCTGGGTCGATCATGTCATCCGTTCCGCCTTCGGCCAGAACGAGGCCCACCACGTTCGTCTCGTTCAGGGTAGCCATATCGTCGTCAGGAAGAAGTTCGACGACCCTCGTGCCTATTTCTTCCAGAATCCTGACAACCGCATCATTTTCGCCATTCCCTATGAGGGCGATTTCACCCTGATTGGCACCACCGACCGCGACTACACCGCCGATCCCAAGGACGTCCGGATCTCCGAGGAAGAGACCGTCTACCTCTGCAACGCGGCTTCGGAATATTTCAAGGAACCGGTGCGGCCGGAAGATATCGTCTGGACCTATTCGGCGGTCAGGCCGCTTTATGATGACGGCGCCTCGAAGGCGCAGGAGGCGACACGCGATTATGTGCTGAAGCTGGAAGGCGAAGGCGGGGCTGCGCCGCTGCTCAACGTCTTCGGCGGTAAGCTCACCACCTATCGCCGGCTTTCCGAGCATGCGCTGGAGAAAATCGGTGCCGCGATCGGGGTCAAGGGCAGCCCGTGGACGGCAAAGAGCCATCTGCCGGGCGGCAATTTCGCGGTCCAGGGTTATGAGGGCGAAGTCGCCAAGTTGAGGCGGCGTTACCCCTTCCTTGCCGATCCGCATGCGCGCCGGCTGGTGCGCCGCTACGGCACCAGGGCCGAGACGCTGCTCGGCGATGCCCGCGGCATTGAAGACCTCGGGCAGCTGTTCGGCGCCGATCTTTACGAAGCCGAGGTCAAATACCTCGTCGAACATGAGTGGGCCCGGCACGCCGAAGACGTGCTGTGGAGGAGAACAAAGGATGGTCTGCGCCTTTCGAAGGAACAGGCTCAGTCACTGGAGGAGTACATGGCTGCCATACCGGCGATGGCCGGATAAGGTGGCGTGTGGTCCCCGCTGCGTGGAGGCACGGGAATCGGAATGCTGGAACTGCGAAACGCCGCCAAGATGGTGGGCGCGGACTATCATATCTATCCGACCGATCTGGTCCTCGAGCGCGGCACGCTGAACGTCCTGCTCGGGCCGACGCTGTCGGGCAAGACGTCGCTGATGCGGCTGATGGCCGGGCTCGACCGTCCGACCGCCGGCTCCGTCCGTTTCGACGGCGCTGATGTCACTGGCATGCCGGTGCAGAAGCGCAATGTCGCCATGGTCTACCAGCAGTTCATCAATTATCCGGCGCTGACCGTATACGAGAACATTGCCTCGCCGATGCGCATATCGGGCAAGGATGCCGCCACCATCGACCGCGAAGTGCGCAAGGCGGCCGAGCTTCTGAAGCTCACGCCCTATCTTGATCGCACGCCGCTCAACCTGTCCGGTGGCCAGCAGCAGCGCACTGCGCTGGCGCGCGCGCTCGTCAAGAATGCCAGCCTCGTGCTGATGGACGAGCCGCTTGCCAACCTCGACTACAAGCTGCGTGAGGAATTGCGTGAAGAGCTGCCGAAGATCTTCGCCCAATCCGGCGCGATCTTCGTCTATGCCACGACCGAACCGTCCGAAGCGCTGCTGCTCGGCGGCAACACGGCGACATTGAACGAAGGCCGGGTGACCCAGTTCGGGCAGACGATCGATGTTTACCGCCGGCCTGCCGACCTCGCTACCGCCGGCATCTTCGCCGACCCGCCGCTAAACACGCTCGACGTCACCAAATCCGGCAATGCCTTTACGCGTCCGGGCGGGGCAGCCCTTCCGGTTCCCCCGCATCTGGCCGTCGTGCCGGACGGGCCGGTGACGGTCGCTTTTCACCCGCATCATCTCGGCTTCAAGCCGCAGACGGGTGACGCGGCCTGCCTGCAGGCGCGCACGCTGGTTTCGGAGATCACCGGTTCGGAGAGCTTCGTTCACCTGGAATATGATGGCGTGCGCTGGGTAATGCTGGCGCACGGGATTCACGACATCGATCCCGACATGGAGATCGAGGCCTTCCTCGACATGCGCCACCTCTTGGCCTTCGGCGCCGACGGCCGCGCCATCGCTTCGGCCGGCCGCGATGCCGCAACGACCGGAAAGGCATAGGAGAGCACAATGGCACGCATTACGCTCGACCATATCCGCCACGCCTACGGAGCCAATCCGCAGACGGAGAATGATTATTCGCTGAAGGAAGTCGACCACGAGTGGAACGACGGCGGCGCCTATGCGCTGCTCGGTCCTTCCGGCTGTGGCAAGACCACGCTGCTCAACATCATCTCCGGTCTGTTGCAGCCTTCGCATGGCCGCATCCTCTTCGACGGCAAGGATGTGACGAATCTTTCGACGCAGAGCCGCAACATCGCGCAGGTCTTCCAGTTCCCTGTCATCTACGACACGATGACCGTTTACGACAATCTCGCCTTCCCCCTGCGCAACCGCGGCGTGGCGGAAGCCGATGTCGACCGGCGCGTGCGCGACATTCTCGAAATGATCGACCTTGCCGGCTGGGCCAAGCGCAAGGCGCAGGGGCTGACGGCCGACCAGAAGCAGAAGATCTCTCTCGGCCGCGGCCTGGTGCGCAACGACGTCAACGCCATTCTGTTCGACGAGCCGCTGACCGTTATCGATCCGCATATGAAATGGGTGCTGCGCTCGCAGCTGAAACGGTTGCACAAGCAGTTCGGCTTCACCATGGTCTACGTCACCCATGACCAGACCGAGGCGCTGACTTTCGCCGAGAAGGTCGTCGTCATGTATGACGGCCAGATCGTTCAGATCGGCACGCCCGCCGAACTCTTCGAGCGGCCGAGCCACACCTTCGTCGGCTATTTCATCGGTTCGCCGGGTATGAACGTCATGCCGGCGCAGATCGACGGCAGCGCCGTCAAGGTCGGAGACGAGGTGCTGGCGCTCGATTACGCGCCGAAGACTGCAGGTAGCTCCAAGACCGAGCTCGGCATCCGCCCGGAATTCATCCGCCTCGGGCGGGAAGGCATGCCGATCACCATCACCAAGATCGAGGATATCGGTCGACAGAAGATCGTGCGCGCTCGCTTCGCCGGCCAGCCGATTGCGATCGTCGTGCAGGAGGATACGGACATCCCCACGGATGCTCGCGTCACCTTCGATCCGTCCGCCATCAGCATTTACGCCGACAGCTGGCGTGTCGGCAGGGAGGCCTGAGCCATGCAGAAGACGTGGAACAACAAAGCCTGGTTTCTGGTCCTGCCGGTGCTGTTGCTCGTGGCCTTCTCGGCCGCCATCCCACTGATGACCGTGGTCAACTATTCGGTCCAGGATACGTTCGGCAACAACGAGTTCTTCTGGGCAGGTACCGACTGGTTCGTCCAGACGCTGCATTCCGACCGCTTCTGGGAAGCGCTCGAGCGAAACCTGCTCTTCTCCTTCATCATCCTGGCGCTGGAAATTCCGCTCGGCATCTTCATCGCGCTCAACATGCCGAAGAAGGGTATCGGCGTTCCGGTCTGCCTCGTTCTGATGGCGCTGCCGCTGCTCATCCCGTGGAATGTCGTCGGCACTATCTGGCAGGTCTTCGGACGTGTCGATATCGGCCTCCTCGGCCATACGCTCGAAGGGCTCGGCCTCGATTACAACTATGTCCGCGATCCCGTCGATGCCTGGGTCACCGTCATCGTCATGGATGTCTGGCACTGGACGAGCCTCGTCGTGCTGCTCTGCTATGCCGGCCTCGTCTCGATCCCCGACGCCTATTATCAGGCCGCCAAGATCGACGGCGCCTCGCGCTGGTCCGTATTCCGCTACATCCAGCTTCCGAAGATGAAGCGGGTGCTGCTGATCGCCGTGCTCCTGCGCTTCATGGACAGTTTCATGATTTATACCGAGCCCTTCGTCGTCACCGGCGGCGGCCCCGGCAACTCGACGACCTTCCTGTCCATCGATCTCGTGAAGATGGCCGTCGGCCAGTTCGATCTCGGCCCCGCCGCGGCGATGTCGATCATCTACTTCCTGATCATCCTGCTGCTGTCATGGATCTTCTACACGGTCATGACCAGCAGCGACGCCAACGCCTGAGAAAGGAGAGATCCATGGCTGCGACAATGAAATACAAGCCCGCCGGAAATTTCTCCTGGGTGGTCACGACGCTCTACATCGTCTTTCTGCTCCTGCCGATCTACTGGCTGATCAACATGAGCTTCAAGGAGAATGCCGAGATCACCGGCGCCTTCTCGCTGTGGCCGCAAAACCCGACGCTCCGGAACTACGCCGTCATCTTCACCGATCCGTCCTGGTATAGCGGTTATATCAACTCCATCATCTACGTGGTGATGAACACTGTTATCTCGGTGCTTGCGGCGCTGCCGGCGGCCTATGCCTTCTCGCGCTACCGGTTCCTCGGCGACAAGCACCTGTTCTTCTGGCTGCTGACCAACCGGATGGCGCCGCCCGCCGTCTTCGCACTGCCCTTCTTCCAGCTCTATTCCGCCTTCGGCCTGATCGACACGCACATCGCCGTGGCGCTCGCCCACTGCCTGTTCAATGTGCCACTGGCAGTCTGGATCCTCGAAGGCTTCATGTCTGGCGTGCCGAAGGAGATCGATGAAACCGCCTATATCGACGGCTACTCCTTCCCGCGCTTCTTCGTGAAGATCTTCATGCCGCTGATTGCGAGCGGGATCGGTGTCGCCGCCTTCTTCTGCTTCATGTTCTCCTGGGTCGAACTGCTGCTGGCCCGCACGCTGACGACGACCGCGGCAAAGCCGATCTCGGCGATCATGACACGCACGGTTTCGGCGGCCGGCATGGACTGGGGCGTACTGGCGGCAGCCGGCGTGCTGACCATCATTCCCGGCGCGCTCGTCATCTATTTCGTTCGCAATTACATCGCCAAGGGCTTTGCCCTGGGCCGCGTCTGAGGAGGAGACGGCCATGAATTTTTCCTGGATGGCTTGGACACTGCCGACGGCGCTGTTCTTCCTGACGATCCTGGCGCTGCTGATAGCCATGAGCGTCTGGGAATATTTTTCGCCGGGCGGCACGCCGCGCACAGGCGTGCTGCGGTTCGAGACGACGCGCGGCGACCGGCTTTTCATTTCGCTGCTTGGGGCAGCATTCATTCATCTTGCATGGCTTGGGCTCGCTGGGCCCAACCTGTGGTGGGCTCTTGCTATTTCCGTAGTCTACGCCATTGGCGTGTTCCGCTACGTGTAACGGCAGGGAGAAGACAGATGGCCGGGGGTACTGGCCGCCTGAGACGTGACTGCAATCGCAAACCCTGGGAGGATATTATGCGACGGCACTTATTGACGACGACAGCAGGCTTGCTGCTGGCGATGACAGCATCGGCCTATGCCGGCATGGACGAGGCCAAGACGTTCCTCGACAAGGAAGTCGGTGATCTCTCGACGCTTACCCGCGCCGACCAGGAAAAGGAAATGCAGTGGTTCGTCGATGCCGCGAAGCCCTTCGCCGGCATGGACATCAAGGTCGTTTCCGAAACGATCACCACGCATGAATATGAATCGAAGGTGCTGGCTCCGGCCTTCACCGCGATCACAGGCATCAAGATCACCCATGACCTGATCGGCGAAGGCGATGTGGTGGAAAAGCTGCAGACGCAGATGCAGTCGGGCGAAAACATCTACGACGCCTACATCAACGACTCGGACCTGATCGGCACCCATTGGCGCTACCAGCAGGCCCGCTCGCTGACCGACTGGATGGCCAATGAAGGCAAGGATGTCACCAATCCTGGTCTCGACGTCGACGACTTCATCGGCAAATCGTTCACGACGGCGCCTGATGGCAAGCTTTACCAGCTGCCGGACCAGCAGTTCGCTAACCTTTACTGGTTCCGCTACGACTGGTTCAACGACGAGAAGAACAAGGCGGACTTCAAGGCGAAGTACGGCTACGATCTCGGCGTGCCGGTCAACTGGTCGGCTTATGAGGATATTGCCGAGTTCTTCACCGGCCGCGAGATCGACGGCAAGAAGGTCTATGGCCACATGGACTACGGCAAGAAGGACCCGTCGCTCGGCTGGCGCTTCACCGACGCTTGGCTTTCGATGGCCGGCAACGGTGACAAGGGTATTCCGAACGGCAAGCCGGTCGACGAATGGGGCATCAAGGTCGACGAGAACTCCCGTCCTGTCGGTTCGTGCGTCGCACGCGGCGGCGACACCAACGGCCCGGCAGCGGTCTATTCCATCCAGAAGTATCTGGACTGGATGAAGGCCTATGCACCGGCCGCCGCTCAGGGCATGACCTTCTCCGAATCCGGACCGGTCCCCTCGCAAGGTGAAGTCGCCCAGCAGATGTTCACCTACACGGCCTTCACGGCCGACTTTGTCAAGGAAGGCCTGCCGGTCGTCAATGCGGACGGCACACCGAAATGGCGCTTCGCACCAAGCCCGCACGGCGTCTACTGGAAGGACGGCATGAAGCTCGGCTATCAGGATGCCGGCTCCTGGACGCTGATGAAGTCCACGCCCGTCGATCGCGCCAAGGCGGCCTGGCTCTATGCCCAGTTCGTCACTTCCAAGACTGTCGACGTGAAGAAGAGCCACATGGGCCTCACCTTCATCCGCCAGTCGACGCTCGATCATAAGTCCTTCACCGATCGCGCGCCGAAGCTCGGCGGCCTGATCGAATTCTACCGTTCGCCGGCCCGCCTGCAGTGGTCGCCGACCGGTACGAACGTTCCTGACTATCCGAAGCTCGCGCAGCTGTGGTGGCAGGCGATCGGTGACGCCTCTTCCGGCGCCAAGACGGCGCAGGAAGCGATGGACTCGCTTTGCTCCGAGCAGGAAAAGGTGCTGCAGCGCCTGGAACGCGCCAAGGTCCAGGGCGATATCGGTCCGAAACTCGCCGAAGAGCATGATCTCGCTTATTGGAATGCGGATGCGGTTAAGAAGGGCAACCTGGCACCGCAGCTGAAGATCGAGAACGAGAAGGAAAAGCCGCTGACCGTCAACTACGACGAGCTCGTCAAGAGCTGGCAGAAGAAGTAAGGCGGACCCGGCCGGAGGCGACGAGGCCTCCGGCCATCACTTCCTTGCCACCGGCAGCAAGCCGGTGGCATCCCACAATCTTTCTCTCATCAAACCCGGCGTCCTGCCGCTGAGCGGCAGGCTGAGCGGTTTCGTGCGAGCCGGAGATGGATGTATGAGCGGCTATATTCTTTCGATCGACCAGGGCACGACGTCTTCACGCGCCATCATCTTCGATGGCGGCATGAAAATGGCCGGCTCGGCGCAGGCGGAGATCACCCAATATTATCCGCAGCCCGGATGGGTGGAGCATGACGCCGCCGAAATCTGGGAGTCCGTCGTCGTCACGGTGCGCAGCGCGATCGCCGATGCCGGCATGAACGCCGCCGCGATCGCGGCGATCGGCATTACCAATCAGCGTGAGACGGCAGTCGTCTGGGATCGCAAGTCCGGCGCGCCGCTTCACCGCGCTATTGTCTGGCAGGACAGGCGCACGGCCGAAATGTGCGAGAGCCTGAAGGCCGACGGATATGAGAAGCTGTTCAGTGCCAAGACAGGCCTGCTGCTCGATCCCTATTTCTCCGGCACGAAGCTGCGCTGGCTGCTCGACAATGTCGATGGCCTGCGGGAAAAGGCGGAGGCGGGCGAGGTCTGCTTCGGCACGATCGACAGCTGGCTGATCTACAAGCTGACTGATGGTCGCGTGCACGCTACCGATGCGACCAATGCGTCGCGAACGCTGCTCTATAATATCGATGACGGGGCATGGGACGAGGAGCTTCTCGGCATTCTCGGCATTCCCTCCGCCATGCTGCCCGAGGTCAGGGAATGCGCCGATGATTTCGGCCGGGTCGACGAGGCGCTGTTCGGCGCCGCGCTTCCGATCCTCGGTGTCGCCGGCGATCAGCAGGCTGCGGCCGTCGGCAATGCCTGTTTTGATCCTGGCATGATGAAATCCACCTATGGCACCGGCTGCTTCGCTCTGCTGAACACCGGCCGGGATCGCGTTTCCTCCTCCAACCGGATGCTGACGACCATTGCCTGCCGGCTCGACGGCGAAACGACTTATGCGCTCGAAGGCTCGATTTTCATTGCGGGTGCGGCCGTGCAATGGCTGCGCGACGGCCTCGGCATCATCAGCCAGGCTTCCGAGGCAGGGGTTCTTGCGACCAAGGCGGACCCCGGCCAGCAGGTCTATATCGTTCCGGCCTTCACCGGCCTCGGCGCGCCCTATTGGGATCCAGCCGCGCGCGGCGCGATCTTCGGCCTGACGCGCAACAGCGGGCCGGCGGAATTCGCCCGCGCCGTGCTTGAATCCGTCGCCTACCAGACGCTCGACCTGCTCGTTGCGATGAAGAAGGACTGGGGCGCCAACCAGTTGGAAACCGTCCTGCGTGTCGATGGCGGCATGGCCGCGTCCGACTGGACGATGCAGTGCCTGGCGGACATCACGGGAAATCCCGTCGACCGCTCGGCGATCCGCGAGACGACGGCGCTGGGAGCCGCCTGGCTCGCCGGCTCGAAGGCCGGCATCTGGCCCGGCAGGCGGGAGTTTGCACAGGCCTGGGCCTGCGACCGCCGCTTCAATCCCTCGATGGAGGAAGGCGAGCGGCAGACCAAGATCATCGGTTGGAAGAATGCCGTGTCGCGCATGATTTCGGACACGGCGGCAGGATAGCGGCGAGATCGATGCCGTGGGTGTCAAACCACCAATCCGCACTCATGGCGGAATAGCGGTCGCGAAGGCGCAGATATTTAACGCGGAACCGCTTCTGGCGTTCGACTTCGTCCTTAAAGAAGGGATGGTCGAGCGTGCCGCCCATCTTATGGATGCGGCGGAGCAATTTCCGCAGAACATATCCCTGTTCCTTGTTGCCCGGCCGATAGCCGCTTTCCACGATTGTCGTGACGGTCTCGCACGATGTCTCCAGCGCATCGCTTTGCGGCGTGCCGTTGGCGATCATATCGAGACGTTCCCCGCCGAAGCCGACGTCTATGCAGATTCTGAGCGGATTGACGATGTTTCCGATCTCGACCCCATCTTTGTAGAACGCGGTGCAGTATCCCGTGATGCTGCCATCGCTCCAGATGCATTGCGAATCTGGAACGACGGGCACGCGCCACTATAGAACGGCGTCCATTCAAGCAGGTGGTCCGGATGGATCGTTACGTGATCCGGCGTGATGCCCAGTGTTCCCAGAAACGCAAGCCAGAAGTCGATGGCATCGCCGACTGCCATTTCTCTAAGCGAAAAAAGGCCAAGCATGGTGAAGTGGAGAAGAGGTCCCGTCGCCGATCTCATCAAGGTCGCCCATGCGCAGGCAAGTCTGGCTGTTTGCGACAGTTCTACGGTAGGAAGGATCGGAGAAGAGAGATTTGTCCTGCTGCATTCCAGCGCTGCAGAAGAGCGTTGTATCGTCATGCGGCCGTACGGATCCAATGCGTGTGAAATCAATGCCCTTGGAAAGGCAGAAGTCTTGATAGTGCTGGATCAGGCGTCCCGCGGTGACATAGGCAACCTCCTTCGCTGTTCGTGTCTTTCTGCAACATAGCGGTATGACGCGCATGCAGACAGGCTCTTGAACATTGGCTCATTTGAGACTAAATATACCCTCAAGTGAATTGGAGCCATTGTCATGACCGGATTTGCAGTCGTTGCCGATGTTCTCGGCTTGCCAGCCAGGGAGCCGGCCTCACGTTCGGCGTTCGGGCTGCTTTCCAGCATCGAGGAGGGATTGCCGGTCAAGGCGCTTGACCGGATGGCGCTGCTTCTCGCCCCGAGCGATGCGCAGTTCAAGTACCGACTGGTGCCGAAGGCCACCTATGAGCGGCGCAAGTCCAAGCATCGGCTTTCCTCCGACGAGGGCATAAAGCTCGCTCGCCTCGCGCGCGTCTGGGGGCTGGCGCTCGATGTCTGGCAAAGCGACATCGAGGCGCGAGATTTCCTGTTCCGCCCCCATGCGATGCTGGAGGACAGGCGGCCGATCGACGTCGTTATCCAGAGCGAAATCGGCGGCGAACTCGTTCTCGATATCCTCGGAAGCCTGAAATACGGCAGTGCTGCGTGAGCGCGCAACGCCTGGATCGCACGCTGACATCTGTCCGCATCGGAGATCCTGACGGAACCTATCCGATCTTCGACGCGACCGGCTCGACCATCGCGCCGGGGCGGTGGAATACGGCAGGTAGCCCGATCATTTACACGAGCGAACACTATTCGACGGCGCTTCTTGAAAAGCTCGTGCATGGCAGCGGGCGGCTGCCGCCCAACCAGCATTATGTCACCATCACCATACCGCGCGGGGTTAGCTACGAGGTTTTCTCCGAGCCCGCGCTCTCGGGCTGGGACAGCATGCCGGCCAGCGTCAGCAAGGACTTCGGCGAAGGCTGGTGCCAGGAGAAGCGCAGCGCTATCCTGCTGGTGCCGAGCGTCGTCGCCCGCGTCGACCGCAACGTGCTGATCAATCCGGCGCATCCGGAATTCTCCTCGATCACGGCAAGTCTCCACGAGCCAGTGTTCTGGGATCGCCGTCTGTTCGGCATGTGACGCGGCAGCAGGAAAACGTTTCCCCCGAGCAATGGCGCTGTCGCTCCTCTCTAATGTTGCGATCAGGTCTTCTGGCGCGGCGAGCGGGCCATCAGCCTGGCATAGGCAATAGCCGACAGCATGTTGACGTGATTGGCTTTGCCGGTACCGGCGATGTCGAAGGCGGTGCCGTGATCGACCGAGACGCGGTCGATCGGCAGACCGAGCGAGACGTTGACGGCCGTATCGAAGGCAACGAGCTTGATCGGTATATGGCCCTGATCGTGATACTGGGCAATGACCAGATCAAAGGCGCCGTTATAGGCGCGGGCGAAGACCGTGTCGGCGGAGATCGGGCCGACAACGTCGATACCCCTGGCCTGCGCCTGCTCGACGGCCGGCGCCAGGAATTCCATGTCCTCGGTGCCGAACAGGCCATTTTCGCCGCAATGCGGATTGAGGCCAGCGACGGCAATGCGGGCCTTCTTGCCCAGGCGCAGGAAATGCCTGTGGCCGGCTTCGATGGTGGCGAGCACCCGCTCGGTCTTGGCGCGTTCGATCGCGCCCTTTAGCGAGATATGGGTCGAGACATGGATGGTGTTCAGCCGCTCGGAAGCAAGCAGCATGAAGGAGCTCTTCGAGCCTGTGAGGTGTGCGAGAAGCCCGGTATGGCCGTCATGGTGATGGCCGGCAAGGTTCATCGCTTCCTTGTTGATCGGGGCGGTGACGATGACATCGGCCTGTCCCGACATGGCGAGATCGACGGCGCGGGTGATGTAGCGTACCGAGGCATCGCCGGCGACCGGGCTCACCTTGCCGATCTCGGGCAGGGCGGCGCCGAGCGAGACCTCGTCGACCGCGATCCTGTCGCCGGCGGCCTCGGCGGGTCCGAATTTCAGGCCCGAGCCGGTAACACGATCGGCCCGCTCCAGCGCTTCCACATTGCCGACGATAACGAAATCGCGACGCTCTTCGCTTGGAAGCGCCGCCAAGGCCTTGACGATCACTTCGGGGCCGACGCCGGCGGGATCACCGAGTGTCACGGCGACTTTCGCATTCCTGTCCATCAATCGAGTTCCTTCTGAAACCGTTGCTTAGGTCCGAAGCATGATGTCGAAAACCGCCCACACTTTTCGGCATCATGCTTTAAAAGGCGGCCGCGTAAATCGAGCGAATGTCGGCGCGGGTTAGATCGCGCGGATTGTTGTCGAGCAGCCGGCGAATGGCAAAGGCGTCATCGGCCATCGCATCGAGATCGCTTTCCGGCACGCCTAGGCCGGAGAGCTTCATTTCGATGCCGAGTTCGGCGCAGAAAGCGTAAGCCGCATCGAAGACGGAGGCGATGTTTTCCGCGGTTTCGTAGCCGAGCGCTGCCATCACCGCTTTCGTCTTCTCCGCGGCTGCCGGCGTGTTGAAGGCGAGAACATGCGGGAAGATCAGAGCATTCGCGGCACCATGAGCCACGTGCCAGCGCGTGCCGAGAGGGTAGGCGAGAGCATGGCCGCCGGCAGTATTGACCGGGCCGAGACAGAAGCCGCCGTAAAGGGAGGCGAGCGCGAGACCGGCGCGCGCCTCCGCGTCGCCGCCGTTCTTGACGGCACGGGCAAGATATCTGCCGACGAGCCGCGTTCCCTCGATCGCATAGATGTCGACCATCGGATGGGCTTTGCGGTTGGTGAAGGCTTCGACACAATGGGCCATGGCGTCGACGCCGGTTGCGGCGGTGGTGCGCGCCGGCACGCTGAAGGTCAGCGCCGGATCGACGATGGCGATGTCGGCCAGCATATGAAAGCTTTCAACGGCGAGCTTCGCCATCGTCTTGGGATCGGTGACGAGCGCGCGGATGCCGGCCTCGCTGCCGGTGCCGGACGTCGTCGGCACCTGGGCGAGCCCGACTTTGCGCGGGCCGTTGACCTTGTTCGGACCGACAACCTCGTGCAGCGTCTGCGTCGAGCCGGCAAGAACGGCGGCGAGCTTTGCCAGATCCATGGCGCTGCCGCCGCCGAAGCCGACGATCAACTCGGCATCGGCGGCGTTAGCCACTCCCAATACTTTGTCGAGATTGGCCGTATCCGGCTCGGGCGTCACCTCGGAAAACACCGTGACCTCGCCCTTCAGTTCCAGCACATCGATGCGCGAAGCGTTGAACGCATCCGAGATCACAAGCGTGCGCCTGTAGCCCTTTTCGGCAGCCCATCTGCCGAGCTTTCCCGCCGTGCCGATGCCGAACTCGATCAAATGCGGCCGAACTATCGTGATTGGCGAACCCAAGCTGGCCATGAATCAGTCCTCCCTGCGGATCTTGCGGCAACAGTGTCGCCTTCTTTAATGTAAAGTTGTAATGTCAATGTCAAGTCGGCATTCCAGAGAGCTGAAAATTTTGTCGCCTGATATCGGAACGTTGAAGCTCTCATGCGGAGAGAATATACATAAACATCAGGTAAATCTGCAGGTTATCGGATCTCTGTCTTTGAATTCCAATAATCCGCTCAGGCCGAACCTGCCTATCGTATGTTCGAGGAGCCAGTCGAACTTGTTATCAAGCTCAAGCCGTTCGACCGGTCGAAGCCGTTGAATCCCGCGTTCTTCTCCCTCTCCGGACGCAGATTTACAATTGCTCAGCCGCCGCCTCGCTTACGGCAAGGATTGCGGGGCGAGGCGCACATATTTGATGGCGCGCCGATAGTATGTGTAGGCGATATGGAGTGTGCCGTCGCCGCCTTGGACGACTGAGGGATAGGAGAATTCGCGGTTCAGCGAATCCTTGGAATTGTTGCTGAGGCAGAAGCCATCGCCGGTATCGAGATCCATGCGATGCGGAAAGCTCTTGCCGCCATTCCTCGATATCGCGAGGCTCAGCGGCGCACGCGGGACACCCCAGACCGCCTTGCGGCCGACATCGGAAGCAGGAACGGTAGCTGTCGCTCCAGCCTCGTCGCCCTCGATTTCATCGTAGAGAGACTGGCGCCGTGCATCCGACACGGCTGCATTCGAATGGTTATAAACCATTGCAATCGCTCCATCATCCAGGACTGTGGCCTGGATCGAGGAATTGTTGTTCGGCAGGTCCGTGGGCTCCGGAGCGCTCCACGTCCTGCCGCCGTCGTTCGATCGGCTGGAAAGAACGGTCTCGGCGAAACGGTTGCGGTAGAAGGCGATCATCTCGCCGCCGCCGAGTGGAAGGATGTTCATGTGCACGGCGCCGATGCTGTCGGGAACGTCGTTCATCTGCCAGCTCGCGCCGCCGTCGCGCGAGATCAACACCGCTGCCGTATCGGCGTCGCCGCTCCAGCGCCGGCCGTCGAGGCCGACGCAGCGGAAGATTGGGAGCAGCCATTCGCCTCTGTCGTTCACGACGATCTGCTGGCGAACGAAGGTACCGGGGCTGTCGCAGAGGATACGGACCGGGCCGAACGTCCGGCCGCCGTCATCGGAGATCCGGCATTTGACAACGGAGCCGTCCTGATTGCCCGAGGTCTGCGAGGTAAAAAGCAGCCATGTCTTTCCGTCAGGAGCATTGAAAATCAACGGGTTCTGCTCGGATTTCTCCGGATCGTCGCTCATCTTCTCCGGTTCGGACCAGCGCTCGGAGCCCGGCGCCAGCCGCGACATGTAAATGGAGATATCGCCCATGCCCTCCATAGTTCCGCCGAACCAGACGCAGGTCAGCGCGCCATCGGGCAGAAAGGCGAGATTTGCCGCGTGGTTCTGGATGCAGGGCGAGGGCAGATAGGTGTCTGCGCGGCCCTCGACAGCGGGGTGGGCTGTGATGGCCCCGGTCATCAGGGCGGGAACGGCTTCGGGGGGCAGTCCGGTAAAGCGCATGGCGGGTCTCCTCAGGGCAGCTTGGCGTAGCTCTCGGCGAGTGCGGCATAATCCGCTTCGCTGAGCGGCATTAGTGGTGCGCGGGTGCGCCTCCATGCGGGATTGCCCGTCTTCAGCCCGACCATTGCCTTGATGGCCGGGATCTGGACGTAGGAGTTGGAAAGTGTGCGGTAAGCATTGATGCGCGCCTGCGCCGCCTCGACTCCGCTGGCGCGCCTCTCGTCGTGGACATGGTCGTAGACCGTGCGCAGTGAATCTGCCACGAGATTGGAGGTCGCAGTGATGCAGCCCGCGCCGCCGGCCTTCAAGAGCGGCAGCAGCAGGGGATCGGCGCCCGCCAGGACGGAAAAGCCGGGATAGGCAGCGATAATGGCCTGCATGTTGTTGAAATCGCCCGCAGATTCCTTGATGCCTACGACGGTTTCCGGGAAAGCGGCAATCAGCCGGCCGATCAGCGGAATGGAGAGCGGCACACCCGAGACCTGCGGGATATGATAGAGGATGACCTGCAGTCGCGTGTCGGCGACTTTCTCCAGCACCTGCGAATAGGCGGCAAAGAGGCCGTCGTCTGAGACGCCCTTGTAGTAGAAGGGCGGCAGCATCACCACCTTGGTGACGCCGAGCGACAGGGCGTGCCGGGTCAGTTCGACGGTCTCCGGAATGGCGACGACGCCCGTTCCCGGCAACAGCTTGTCGGAAGGAATGCCGGCCTCCAGCGCCGCTTCCAGAATGGCGCGCCGCTCGCCTCCGGAAAAGGAATTGGCCTCACCCGTTGTGCCGAGCAGGGCCACGCCATGACATCCCTCGGCCAGCAGCCGTCGGCAATGATCGGTGAAAAGGCTGAGATCCGGCGTATTGTCCGCGGTCAGCGGCGTTGCGGCCGCGCTGAAAACGCCTGTAATCCTGTGATGGCTCATTCCGCCCTCCCTTCGGCGCGCCTTGTCTTGCCGATCCGTCGAACCGTCCGACAGCACATGCGATTGTCATTTGTCTGTGGCGATGGAGTGCAAAGAACTTTTCCATTGCGGCGCTTTTGTCAAGAAGACAAAATGAGTGACTGCGGAGGCGAAATATTATCTAACTGTAATTATAGTGTTATTTTTATCAGATAATTTTCGTCGGATTAAAATCGCGTTTTTTTGTTGACATATTTACAATAACGAGGGAACGATATGACAGGGATTATGCTGCGCCTGGAGGGTGCAGGGAGAGTGCTGCCGATTAATTGTGGGAGGAATGCATGTCTTTTGATCAATCTGACAAAACCAATCTATCACGTCGCAATGCGTTGAAACTCGGCCTCGCCGCCGGCGTCGGCCTTACCGTCTTCGGGATGAATGCCCGCATCGTGCTGGCGGACGAAGGCCAGGCCCTGAAAGTCGCGCATCCGGCTTTCGACCAGGACTGGTCGCCGCTGCGTGGTGGCGGCAGGACCTTCCGCTGGAACGCGATCTGGTGGGCTTCGCCGATGTATTTCGACAGCCAGGGCAATCTCAAGCCCTATGTCTTCACCAGCTGGGAATCGGCCGACAACATCGTCTGGACCTTCAAGATCGATCCCAAGGCCGTCTTCTCCGACGGCAGCAAGATTACCTCGGCCGACGTCAAGGGGTCGTGGGAAGTCGCCTCGATGCCGAACACCAAGAGCCAGCGCGCCGACCAGGTGCTGAGCAAGGTCAAGGGTTATGCCGAGATCGCCGCCGGCTCCGGCAAAGAGCTGACCGGTGTCGCGACTCCCGACGAAGGAACGGTCGTCGTGACGCTCGCCGGCGCCGATCCGATCTTCTTCATGCGCCTGGCAAACCACATCGCGCCGATCACCAAGGCGTCGCAGTCACGCGGTAGCGACGGCGAGGAGGTCATCGATTGGTACAAGCCCGACAGCAAACCGGTCTTCTCCGGGCCTTTCAAGCTGACGAGCCTCGATATCGACGCCGGCAAGCTTACTTTCGAGCCGAATGAACATTTCTTCGGGCCGAAGCCGAAGCTTGCGCGCATCGAGATCACCTCGATCGAGGACAATGTCACCGCGACCTCGCTGATCAACTCGGGCGAGTTCAACGCCCATACAGAGCTCGTCACCTCGACCATTATTCAGGACCTTGGCCCGGAATTCTCGGCCGGCCCGCTGATCCCGACCAGCCAGCATTTCTGGTTCAATATCTCCCGCGCGCCGATGGACGATCCGAAGGTCCGCCAGGCGCTGATCATGGCGGTCGACCGTGATGGCCTGTTCAAGGCTTCTTATCCCGATGGGCCGCACAAGAAGGCCGACCAGATCCTCAACTCGGTTCCAGGCGCGGAGAATTCCGGCTTTGAACCTTTTCCCTACGACCCGGAAGGCGCCAAGAAGCTGCTCGCCGAATCGAGCTACGGCGGTCCGGAGCGGCTGCCGAAGATCATGTTCGTCGGCATTTCGGCGCCGGCGATTGAGGCGGCGGCCCAGTTCATCGCCGAGCAGTGGCGCCAGAACCTCGGCATTACAGCGGTTGACATGAAGCCGCAGCAGGACGCCTACGCCGGCCCGGACCAGAACTCGGTCCAGATCTTCCGCGACGACGTCGGCACCCGCGTTCCCGATGCCGTTTCCTATCTCACGGGCTGCATCGCCTCGACCTCGTCGAATGCGCAGAACAAGCTCGGCGGATACAAGAACGACAAGGTCGACAGCGCCCTTGCCGAAGCGGCGACCAAGGCTGCGGACGATCCGCAGCGCATCGCTCTCGCCCAGCAGGCGCAGAAGGCCTTCCGCGACGATTGGGCCTTCATTCCGTGGTATTCTCAGGCGATGTCGCGCTGGGCCACCAAGGAGGTCAAAGGCCTCGATAAGAACCTCGACTGGCAGGTTGTCGAACCCTGGAACATCTCCATCGGTTGATCTCGGAAAGCCCTGTTGGAATTGACAATGAGCGCGCGAGGGCCTTGCGGCCTTCGCGCAAGTTTCAAGAAGAGATGCGATCCGTCAGGCTGATGAGGGAAACGCATCGTATAACAGGTGGGAGGTGGCCTTGCTGCGCTACGTGCTAACCCGGTTTGCCATCTGGATTCCGTCCGTTCTCGTGGTCATGCTGGCTGTCTATGCGCTGGCTTTTTACGGCGCCGGCGACCCGATCAAGCTGATCTTCCTGCGCGCGCCGGGCGATGTCGCCTACAATCCGCAGCGCATCGAAGCCATTCGCGAAAGCGCGGGTCTCAACAGGCCCTTCATCGAGCAGTTCGGCCTTTACATCTGGAACCTGCTGCACGGCCAGTTCGGCAACTCGCTGACATCGGGCCGCGCCGTCTGGGCGATGGTCTCGGCCGCTGCGCCTGTCTCCTTTCAGCTTGCCCTCTGTTCCATCATTCTGACCGCCGTCGTCGCGATCCCGCTCGGCATGATCGCCGCGCTGAACCAGAATTCGCGCCTCGACTACGCCATTCTGGGCTCCGCGCTTTTCCTTTGGGCGATCCCAGCCTATGTCGCCGGACCACTGCTGATGGTCGGCCTCATCGTGCTGCTGCCGGGCGTGAAAGTGCCCTATGGCTGGGGCGGCATCCTCGATATCAGAATCCTGCTGCCGCTGATCGTCCTCTCCTTCCAGCCGATCGCGCTCATCGTGCGCCAGACCCGTGCCGCCGTCATCGAGGTGCTGTCGGAGGATTTCGTCAGGACCGCCCGGGCCAAGGGCGTGCCCGAAATCATCGTCGCGCTGCGTCATATTCTGCGGCCGGTGCTGACGCCCGTCGTCACGCAGCTCGGCCTGATCATGATTACGATCGTCAACGGCGCGATCTTCGTCGAACTCGTCTTCGGCCTGCCGGGTCTCGGCCGGCTGACGGTACAGGCGCTGATCAATTCCGATTATCCCGTCATCCTGGCGATCACGCTGATCGGATCGTTCCTGGTGATGGTGTCGAACCTGCTGGTGGACGTGCTCTATCCGCTGCTCGACCCACGCGCCAACGATGCAAGAAGGAGCCGCTGACCATGTCCGCCATCCCTCTTTCCACCGCCGAAACCGTCGACGAGCCGCCGGTCAGCCTGTGGCGCGATGCCTGGCATCGGCTGCGGCGCAACAAGCTCGCCGTCTTCGGCCTCGTCATCGTCCTGATCCTCGCCTTCACGGCGATCCTCGGGCCTTATCTCACGCCCTATGATTATCTCAGCCAGGACCTCAGTGCCCGCAACGCGCTGCCGTCGATGAGCCATCTCTTCGGAACCGACGACCTCGGTCGCGACGTTTTCAGCCGCGTTGTCTTCGGCACGCGGACCGCGTTCCTCGTCGCCGTCATCGTCACCTTCTTCGCGGTGCTGATCGGCTTGACGCTCGGCGCGGTGGCCGGTTTCTTCGGCAATCCTTTCGATCGCGCCATCATGTGGCTGACTGACGTGACGATGTCGGTTCCCAACCTGCTGCTCGTCGTCGTCATCAACGCGTCGCTGAAATCGCCGATCACCCGGTGGATGGAGGCGCGCTACCTCGAGACCCTCAACCCCTTCTACCGCCAGACCATATGGGTGGACTTCATCCTCGTCTTCGGGTCGATGGCGCTGATCTCCTGGCCGCCTTATGCCCGTCTGGTGCGCGCCCAGGTGCTGTCGATCCGCAGTCGGCCCTACATCACCGCGGCCCAGGCGCTCGGCCTGTCGAACTGGATCATCATCAAACGTTATGTCGTGCCGAATGCGCTTGGCCCGCTGATCGTCTCGGTCAGCGCCGGTCTCGGCACAGCGATGGTGCTGGAAAGCGCCTTCAGCTTCTTGGGTGTCGGCGTCAATCCGCCGACGCCGAGCTGGGGCAACATGATCTCGGACGGCCTGCGCGTCTGGCAGCATTATCCGCATCTTCTCGCCGCTCCGGCGGCCGTGCTCGGCCTCGCCTCGGTTGCCTTCAGCTTCCTCGGCGACGGCCTCAACGACGCGCTCAACCCGCGGGGCGGCAAATGATGGATACGAAAAGCACAGAACGCCTGCTCGATGTCAGGGGTCTTACCGTCGAGATCGATGGCCGCAACGGCCCGGCCGTCGTCGTCGACGGCATCGATCTCCACGTTGACAAGGGCGAGACCCTCGGCGTCGTCGGCGAATCCGGCTGCGGCAAGAGCCTTACCATGCTGAGCCTGATGCGGCTCCTGCCGAACAAGATCAAGGTCGCCAGGGGATCGGCGACCTTCGACGGCCGCGACCTGCAGACGATGTCGAACGGCGAGCTGCGCAAGGTGCGCGGCGGCGATATCGGCTTCGTCTTCCAGGACCCGATGACCTCGCTCAATCCCGTCATGCGCGTCGGCGACCAGATCTGCGAGCCGCTGATCTATCACCGCAAGATGAAAAAGGCGCAGGCCCGCGCCCGCGCCGTCGAGCTTCTGCGCCTGGTCGGCATTCCCGGTCCGGAAGAGCGCCTGCAGGCCTTTCCGCACGAACTATCAGGCGGCATGCGCCAGCGCGTGATGATCGCCATCGGCCTTGCCTGCAATCCCAAGCTCCTGATCGCCGATGAGCCGACGACGGCACTCGACGTCACCATCCAGGCCCAGATCGTCGATCTGGTGAAGGATCTGCGCGCCAAGCTCGGCATGTCCGTCGTCTGGATCACCCACGACCTCGCTTTGATTGCCGGTCTCGTCGATCGCGTCGCCGTGCTCTACGCTGGCACCGTCGTGGAAGATGCGCCGGTGAACGAACTCTATGCCCGTCCGAGCCATCCCTATACGCGCGGTCTGCTGTCCTCGATCCCGAAACTGTCGGATCCGCCGGCAAGCCGGCTGCGCTCGATCGGCGGCACCCCACCGGAGCCCGGCCGCCGGCCGAAAGGTTGCCCCTTTGCGCCGCGCTGTCCGCTTGTAGAGGCGGTCTGTCACGAGAAGGTGCCACGGCTCGAACCGCTGAGCGGCAGCAGCAATCATCGCGCCGCCTGTTTCGTCGTCCAGAGAATGCAGGAGGCCGCGTGATGGCTGCTCAACCGCTGCTCAAGATCGAAAATCTGGTCAAGCATTTCCATGTCAAGCTCGGTGCTTTCGGTGAGCGGTCGGCGACGGTCTATGCGCTCGACAATGTCGATCTCGACATCATGGAAGGCGAGACGCTGAGCCTTGTCGGCGAATCCGGCTGCGGCAAATCGACGACCGGTTTCACCATCCTCAATCTCTATAAGGCGACCAGCGGCAAGGTCGTCTACAAAGGCCAGGACCTGGCCACCCTCGACGAGAAGCAGATGCGGCCTTTCCGCCGCGACCTGCAGATCGTCTTCCAGGACCCGTATTCGACGCTCAATCCGCGCATGACCGTGGGCGAAGCGATCGGGGAGCCGATCCTCTTCCATAAGCTCTGCGCCAAGGCCGAGCTGAAGGAGAGGGTGGCGACGCTGCTCACCGATGTCGGCTTGCCCACACGCTTTGCCCAGCGCTATCCGCACGAGCTTTCCGGCGGCCAGCGTCAGCGCGTGGTCATCGCCCGCGCGCTCGCCTGCCAGCCGAAATTCATCGTCTGCGACGAGGCGATCTCAGCACTCGACGTGTCGATCCAGGCGCAGATCATCAACCTTCTGCTCGATCTGCAGGAGAAATACGGGCTGACATACCTCTTCATCGCCCATGATCTCGCTGTCGTGCGCCACATCAGCACCCGCGTCGGCGTCATGTATCTCGGGCGGCTGGCCGAACTCGCCACCCGTGAGGAGCTCTTCGACAATCCGCTGCATCCCTATACCAAGGCGCTGCTGTCGGCCGTTCCGGAGACCGATCCGGAACTGGAGCGCACCCGCCAGCGCCAGATCCTGCAGGGCGACGTGCCGAGCCCGCTGAACCCGCCGTCCGGCTGCCGTTTCCACACGCGCTGCCCGATCGCAATGGATGTCTGCAGCAAGGTCATCCCGGCCTGGAAGGAAGCCAGGCCCGGCCATCTCGTTGCGTGCCACGCCGTCAACACGGAGCAAATCGCATGACGCTGAAGGCTGCGATCATTGCCGACGATTTGACCGGCGCGCTCGATACCGGCACGCCCTTCGTCGAAGCCGGCCTTTCGGTCGTCGTCGCGATTGATATGGAGGCGGCCCGGGAGGCGGTCGCCATCGGTTGCGATGTCGTCGTCGTCAATACCGCCTCCCGCGCGCTGGATGAGCGCGAAGCCGCCGAAAGAGTACACTCGGCGGCGGAGGTCTTTCGTGGCGAGAAGCCGGCGGTCGTCATGAAGAAGATCGATTCCCGGCTGAAGGGCAATGTCGCGGTGGAAAGCATGGCGCTGGCGAAGGCATTCGGCCTTAAGACCGTCGTCGTCGCGCCCGCCATTCCCGATCAGGAGCGTTTGACCTACCGGGGCTGTGTCGTCGGCCGCGGCATCAACCGGCCGCTGCCGATCGCTGAGCTGTTCAAAACTGGCGCGGACCGCATTGTCGTTGCAGATGCCGAGGACGATGTCGATCTTGACCGGATCGCCGAGGGTCATGACTGGCAGACGACCCTTGCGGTCGGCGCACGGGGTCTTGGCGCCGCACTTGCGCGCCACCTCGGCGAGAGAGGTCCATCGACCAAGAGGGAATTTGCAGCAAGCCCGCGGACCCTGTTTGCCTTCGGCTCGCGCGATCCGATCACTGCCGCTCAGATGAACCGGCTTGAAAGCACAGGCGCCTTGCGCATGGTAGTGGACGCGCCGATGGGCGAGATCGAATGTGGAGAGGGTCTGGCGCTGCCGGTGCTGTTGCGTTGCACAGGCGATATGGCGGCCGATGCGCGGCTCGTCGCCCGCAGCTTTGCGGCAGGCGTCAAGGCTGTCATCGACGACACGAGGCCGGATATGCTGATGGTCGGCGGTGGCGATACGGCTCTTGCCGTTTTCCGTATACTGGGTGTGAGGGTATTGACGCCCAAGGGCGAGATCGAGGCGGGCATTCCCTGGTTCGATGTGACGGCCGCCGATGGCCGGCTATTTCGGTGCGCCGTCAAGTCGGGGGGCTTCGGCAAGCCTGATAGTCTGCTAAAACTGGTTCTTCGGAATCAGGCGGCATAGAACAGGATGATTTAGGCCAACCAGCCTAAATCATCCTGTTCTAAATTCTGTAGTGAGAGCATGATGTCATCCGAAAACCGCTCACACTTTTCGGCGTCATGCTCTAGTAAGATACCGTCGGGGAGAATGACGTGGTTGAAGCGAATAGCGAATCTTTGAACGCGGAAGCCGGCCCGCCGGGCAAGCCCGAACGCGGCAAGGCCGTCAAGCTGGTCGATCGTGTCTTCGACCAGCTGCTCGAGCGGATTCGTGGCGGAAACTACCCACCGGATTCACGCCTGCCCGGCGAACATGAACTTGCTGCGATGCTGGGGGTTTCCCGGCCGATCGTCCGCGATGCGCTGGCGCGGTTGCGTGATCAGGGCATGGTCTATGCCCGACAGGGAGCTGGGACCTTCGTCAGCGCGCATGGATCGCCGACGACTCAGCTTGCCTATTCGCCGGTCAAGACGATCGCCGATATTCAGCGCTGCTACGAATTCCGGCTGACCATCGAACCGGCCGCGGCCTATTTCGCCGCCAAACGCCGCAATGAGCAGGCGATCCAGAAGATCGCCAGCGCCCTTGCGGATCTTCGCGAAGCGACCAGCCATCAGCTTCACCGCACCGACGCCGATTTCATCTTTCATCGCGCGGTGACCGAGGCTGCCAACAACCATTATTACACCGCCTCGATCGATGCGCTGAAAGCCCATATCGCCGTCGGCATGCACCTTCATGGTCTTTCCCTGCTCGGCCCCCGCCAGGGGCTGGAACAGGTCTATGAAGAGCATAACGCCATCTACAAGGCGATCGCTGATGGCCGGGCTGATGATGCACAACGGCTGATGAAGGCACATCTCGAAGGCTCCCGGGACCGTCTGTTCGAGGGCAGGGTGCTGGATCTTTCCTTCTGAGACGCCTTCGGGATTGGATCAGACAATTCGTAACGGTGAGAGACAATGTCGTCAGCTACCGTCGCGACAGGATGCCGGCAAAGAGCTGGCGGAAGGTACCGGCAATGACGCCCGTCTCATGCGGATCCCCCGTCATCAACGCCGAGGTGAGATTCCGCATCTGCTCGAAGGTGATGTGCGGCGGCAGCGGCGGCACTTCCGGGTCGGTCTTCACCTCGAGGATGACGGGGCAATCGGAGGTCAGGGCTGCTTCCCATGCGGCGCTGAGCTGAGCCGGCCGATCGACGAAAATGCCGCGCAATCCGATGAGGTCGGCGAACTTGTGATAGGCTATGTCAGGAATGGACTGCGACGCGTCGAATTTCGGATCGCCCTCCATCACCCGCTGCTCCCACGTCACCTGGTTCAGATCCTGGTTATTGAAGACGCAGATGACGAAAGTCGGATCGGCCCAGTCCTTCCAGTATTTGGCAACGGTGATCATCTCGGCGAGATTGTTCATCTGCATGGCGCCGTCGCCGACCAGGCCGACGACGGGGCGATCGGAGTGAGCGAATTTGGCGGCGATCGCATAGGGCACGGCAGCTCCCATCGAGGCCAGTCCGCCGGAAAGCGATCCCTTCATGCCGCGGCGCATCTTCAGGTCCCGGGCATACCAGTTTGCGCAGGAGCCGGAATCGCTGGTGACGACGGCGTTTGCCGGCAGCCGCGGCGACAGCTCGCTGACGACGCGCTGCGGATTGACCGGATTGGCGTCGACGTGGGCGCGCTCGTCCAGGGTCTTCCACCAGGAGGCGACGTCTTTCTCGATCGTTTGCCGCCAGCTGCGATCCGGATTTTCCCGCAAGAGAGGCAACAGCGCCCTGAGCGTTTCGGCCGCATCACCGGTCAGGTTGAGCTCCATCGGATAGCGCAGCGACAGCATGTCGGGATTGATGTCGATCTGCACGCCGCGCGCCCGGCCTTCCTCCGGCAGGAATTCGGAATAGGGAAAACCGGAACCGATCATCAGCAGCGTGTCGCAGTCACGCATCAGGTTCCATGAGGATTCTGTTCCGAGAAGGCCGATCGAACCCGTCACCCATGGCAGGTCATCCGGCAGCGCGGCCTTGCCGAGCAGGGCTTTGGCAGCGCCCGCCTGGAGGCGGTCCGCAACGGCAATGACTTCGTCCGTGGCGTTGAGCGCGCCGGCGCCGACGAGGATCGCCACTTTCTTCCCCGCGTTCAGAATATCGGCCGCAGCCTGAAGATCGTCTCCATGCGGAAAGACCCGCGGCGGGTGGTAACCCGGACCCGAATGCACGGTTCCATGCTTTCGCGCTGGCTCCTCATAGGGCATTTCCTGCAGATCGTTCGGCAAAATGATCGCTGTCACCGTTCGGTTTGCGAGCGCGATGCGAACCGCGCGGTCGATCAGATGGCGCACTTGCGCCGGAGCGGAAGCCTGTTGCACGAAATCGCTCGCGACGTCCTTTAGGAGGGCGGCTAGGTCGAGTTCCTGCTGGTAACGTCCGCCGAGCGCGTGACGCGCCTGTTGGCCGACAATGGCGAGAACCGGCTGATGGTCCATGCGAGCGTCGTAAAGACCGGTGATCAGATGGGTGGCGCCAGGTCCCGAGGTTGCGATGCAGACGCCAAGTTCGCCTGAGAACTTCGCATAGGCGCTGGCCATGAAAGCCGCCATTTCCTCGTGTCGTGCCTGGATGAACTCCATCTTGTCGGATGCGCGATGGAGCGCCCCGAAGACGCCGTTGATGCCGTCGCCGGGATAGCCGAACATACGTCGCACGCCCCATTCGCGAAGCCGTGCCACAAGGAAATCGCCGACTGTTTTCGCCATGGATGCTGTTCTCCCGAGATCGTGTGAGATGCGCTGGAAGCGGATCTACTCCGGATCAAGCCGCAGTTTCAGTGCCGGGCTAATCGATGCGACCCGGTCTGCTTCCGTGGGTTAATAGCTGAGCCGGCCCCAGGAGGGATCCCATTCGACGTCCTCGACAAGTTCGACGAAGACGGGGCTGTTGCTGTTGCCTCTATGGGACTCTGCCAGTTGGAATGCCGCCTCAGGCTCCATTTCCTCGCCGGGATAGACCGTGTCGTCCAGGTCGCTTTCCGCGACCTTGCGAACATATCCCCGGATCTGGTTGCCCGATCGATAGAGTTTGATGATCAGCGACCCTGCCGGCGCCGAGCCATGGGAATATCGGATGTATTCCCGACCATCTTGCGCCGGGTCACCCACTCGATACCAATGTGCGAGGTCCTGACCTTCCGGGCGCCCCTCGCTTTCCCAAATCCGGTAGGCACGGATCCTTCGTGTCTCCTCATCGATCATTCTTGCCTCCCGTCGGGCCTCATGATCACCTTGACCATGCGGTCCTGCCGCTTACTTGTTGAGCTCTTTGGCCATCTGCAGATGATGTTCCAGAGCGGGGCGCGTACTTGCAGCCCATGCCTTCAGTTCGGGATTGTCCCCTTCGTCGCCATAGCGCTTGAAGAGATCGACCGCGTCCTCATGGGCAGATTCCTGGTCGGAGTGATATTGCTTGTTGAAATCGGCTCCTTGCAGGCCGTTCAGCTTGTCGAGCATGCTTTGCTGATCCGACGTCATGGCGCTCGGAAGCGCCGCCTTGACCTTGCCGCTGGAAACCAGTGCCTTGAGTTCCTCGCTGGTCTTCTGGTGGTCGGTGAGCATCTGCTGCGCGAAGGCCTTCGTCGCATCGTCGCCACGCTCGGTCCCAAGCTTGCTGGAGGCGATTTCGAACATGTCGCTTGCGGCTGCTTCCTTGACGAAATCTTCGGTTTTCGGCGGCACACCGATCAGGGAATTGACCCCGCTCTTTTCGGCAGCCGATTGGGCGAAGGCCGGGACAGCAAGCGAGAGGGCGAGCGAGGCGATAACACAGCGTTTCATAAGGATCTCCTGGGTTGGTGATCGCCAAACTTGCGCACAGGCGCAGAGTTCCCGCCTTATCGCGTTGTTGATGATCGCTCTTCGTTCGACACAGCCGGGGCTTAGAGCCCAAAGGGAAAAGTTTCCGGATCCGATGTACCGAACTCCGGTGCCATGAGCGGCGAAAGCGCCCGGGTTTCATCGAACCAAAGATATGCATCATATTGCCGCGACAGTGATGCCGACATGTAATGGCTCAGCCGTTCCGTTTCCGGCCGGTAGATGACGCCGATGAAGCGCTGAAGCCGCTGGTCGACGAGGCTTGCATGCAATTCTTCATCGGCCGCGAGGTCGAGGAGAAATCGCGGCTTTCCGGAATCGTGACAGAGACGCTCGCAGCTTTGCGGCAGGGACGGATTGACTTGCTTCTTCTCGGCCTGTCCATCCCAGTCGCTTGCCGCAATCACCTCGCCGGAATGCGTACCCAGTCCTATGAGGCTTGTCATTCCATCGAAACGCTGCCGACACAGCTGGCCAAGATTCAGTTCGTCGCGGGCGGCTGCCATATCGGTATAGCGGGCATCGCCGATATGCGAGTTGTGCGCCCATATGATGATCTTTGCCGTCGGACCGTGGAAGTCGAGGAGGTGCTCGACGGTATCGGCCATGTAGGTGTCGCGGAGATTCCAGGCCTGAGAACCGCCGTAATACATGATCCGGTAATACCGCTCGGCTGCGGCAAGCAACCGCGCCGACTGGGCGGCGTTCAGAAAGTCATGACTGTCTGAGGCAGCGTCGTCCAGGGATCGCGCCAGGAGCTCCGTGCATTGCTTGAGCACCGCCTCCTCGCATGACCTATAGGCATCGGTGAGCACGGCCCGGCCATAAGTCGCCGGATCGCTCTGCCAGGGGCTGAGGCAGCCATAGCGTTCCCTGGCAATCTCGGCGGTCTCCGGGCTGACATATTCGAGATAGTCGAGGACCGAGCGGATCGATCCCGACATGTTGTAGAGATCCAGGCCGTAGAACCGGATCGGATCGGCGTGTAAAGCCTTGCGACGCTCATTATGCCCCTTCAGCCAGCCGAGGAATCGCGAAAATTCCAGGTTCCGCCACATCCACCTGGGAAAACGGCTGAACGGCCGATCGCCTTTCGACGGCTGGCCGTTTATCCAGCGGTCGACCGCCGCGGCGTCCGGCCAATCCGCTTCGACCGCCACCATATTAAACCCGTGATGTTCGATCAGGTGACGGCTGATGGCCGCGCGTGCCTCGTAGAATTCGGCCGTGCCATGGGTGGATTCACCCAGCAGAACGATGCGGCTTTCGCCAAATCGATCGAAAAGGGCGGCAAAGCTCCGGTCGTCGACCGAGGGAAATTCTTCCGCCATGGTCGCGATGAGTTTGTAAGGCGTTTCCTCCATGCGCGATGACGGGGCTGCCGCCGTGTACATCGGATGTGCGGCAGTCCAGGCATCCTCGCCGATCAGGGGAACGAAGAAGACGCCGCCGAGATCCTCCTCCTCGAAGGTGGTTGCACCGGTGCGCGTGATGCGTTTCAGGCGCTGCTCTTCACCTCGGCCGACCGGGATGACGAGCCGCCCTCCGAGATCCAGCTGCTCCTTCAAGGCGGCCGGCACCTCGGGTGCGCCCGCGGAAACGATAATGGCATCGAAGGGAGCGGCTTTGGCCCAGCCCTTGCTGCCGTCGCCGACTCGGACGTCTATGTTGCGGTATCCAAGCTTCTCGAATCGCTCCCGAGCCTGAACCGCCAGCCTTTCATGCCGTTCGATGGAATAGACGTGCCTTGCGATCCGGCTGATGAGGGCCGAGGCGTAGCCCGAACCGGTTCCGACCTCCAGAACCTTGTCGCCGGCGTCCAGATCGGCTTTTTCGATCATCAGTGCGACAATGTAGGGCTGCGAAATTGTCTGGCCCTCGCCGATCGATAACGGCGCATCCTCATAGGCGAATTCCTCGAAACCAGGATCGACGAATTTTTCGCGCGGCACCATCCGCATCGCCCTGGTAACGCCTCGATCGCGAATGCCGCGACGCATGACATGATGTTCCACCATGTGGTCTCGGATGCGGGTCATATCCATGGGTCACCTCCAGTCTCGGGGAGAACAGCTGAAAGCAGGTGGTTGTTCCCCGGCAGTGCGGCCATGGCCTTGCTAGGGCTTACACTCGTTTGCGGCCATGGCTTGCGGGTTCAACCGGATCGCAGCGCCCGTCAGCACGGCATCGATATCAGGCGCGCGTCGCAGATGGCCAATTGTTCCGCACAGTTCGCGAGTTTTGCAATATGAGCGGATGGGATCGGCGGCAGAGCGACGGCCAGCTGCCTGGGTCCTTCTATGCCCTTGGCTCCGGGAACCCGAGCGGCCGCTGGTTGTTGGTTATCGCCCCAGCCCCCGGATAAGGAATAGAGATTGAACCTCAGTACCCTCCTGTTGGGTCGGCGTCTCGCCAATCGCGAGCACGAAGACAAGAAGATCGGTTGGGTAGAAGCCGTGCCCGCCATGGGGCTGGATGGCCTCGGCTCATCATCCTATGGGCCGGAGGCAGCGCTCACCGTCCTCATTCCACTCGGCGCGCTCGGCCTGGCCCATATCGGCCCGGTGATCTTCTGCATCGTTGCTCTGCTGGGGGTTCTCTATTTCTCCTACCGGCAGACGCTCGCCGCTTACCCGACGAATGGCGGCGCCTATGTGGTGGCGAAGGAGAACCTCGGAGAATATCCGAGCCTGCTTGCCGCCGCAGCGTTGATGATCGATTACGTCCTGAATGTCGCTGTTGGCGTTTCGGCAGGGGTTGGGGCACTCGTCTCGGCGGTGCCGAGCCTTCACCCCTACATTCTGCCCCTCTGCCTTGGCATCGTCCTCCTCGTCATGCTGGCCAATTTGCGAGGAACGGGAGAGGCCGGCTGGCTATTCGCATTGCCGACCTACCTCTTCATCCTCTGTTTCCTTGGCGCCATCGGCTATGGGTTGGTGGGCATCGCTTTGGCGGAGAAGCCCACCACCCTCATTCCGCCGCCTGCCCTGGGCCCAGTCACACAGGGTGCGACCGTCTGGCTCCTCATGCACGCCTTTGCCAGCGGCTGCACGGCCATGACGGGAGTGGAAGCCGTTTCCAACGGGATGGGGTCTTTCAGAGAGCCTGTCATGCGCAACGCTTATTTCACGCTGACGATCATCGTCGTCATTCTCGGTCTGCTTCTTGGTGGTGTCGCTACCATCGCAACCGTCTTCGAGATCGGCGCAATGGATCAGACGAAGGAAGGTTATCAGAGTGTCCTGTCGCAATTGCTTGCCGCCGTCGCCGGCCACGGCGCCTTCTATTATATCGCAATGGCCAGCCTTCTCAGCGTTCTTTGCCTGTCGGCCAATACCAGCTTCGTCGGCTTTCCGCGTCTTTGCCAGATGGTTGCCGCCGACGGCTATCTGCCGAGGGCTTTCGCCCAGCCGGGCCGCCGCCTGGTGTTCACCGTCGGCATCGTGTTTCTTTCCGGCTTCGCCGCACTGCTTTTGATCGTCTTCGGAGGAATAACCGACCATCTCATACCGCTCTTTGCGATCGGCGCCTTCTTGACATTCACGATCTCTCAGGCGGGCATGACGATGCATTGGCGCCGTCAGCCCAAGAGATACACCGCAAAGCTGGCGATGAACGCGGTCGGCGCGGTTTCGACAGGTGCGGCGCTCATCATCATCCTGATCGCCAAGTTTGCGGAGGGCGCGTGGATCACCCTCATCACGGTCCCGGTGACCATTGCCATTCTGAAATCGATCAAGAGCTACTACCGCTCGCTTCAACGCGAACTCAGGACGCCTGGTCCTATCACCGTCGAAGATATTGAGCCGCCGACCGTTCTCGTCGTAACCGAAACATGGAACAGGTTGAGCGAACGCGCCATCAAGTTCGCTCTGACGATCTCGCCCGACGTTGTCGCGGTCCATTTCATCCGTCTCGGTGGGCCTGATCTGGAGGAAAGTGAAAAAGCGCTTCGCGAGGAATGGCGCGTCGAGGTGGAAGAGCCGATCGCCGCCCACGGGCTGAAGCCGCCGCGGCTCATGCTCATCCCAGCGCCTTATCGGCAACTGCATGAGCCGCTTCTGCGGCTGATCGAAAGGCTTGATGCCGATAGTCCGGAGAGGCGGGTCGCGGTTCTGATCCCTGAAACGGTGAAAGACAAATGGTGGCAGAAGCTGCTGCACATGAACAGGGCAGGGCGGCTAAGGGCAAAACTGGTCAAGCTTGGAGGTCCCCGCCTGACGGTGGCGACGGTTCCCTGGCGACTATATCGGGAGGAGCAGGCGGCGACATGAGCGTTTTCTCACCGTGCAGCGGCGGAACTTAGTGTCCGGAGCGAAGTTGGACAGGCACCAGCAAAGAGGCGCCAATGTCCCCGAATCCACTTATATCTGAACCGGTCGAAGAGCTTGCCAGACGCCTCGAGGCGATGACCGACGACGAGTTGTTTCTGACCATGAGTGAACTGGAAACAGCGAGCAACGCTGCCGAGAACGACGCGGCGGCGGAGGTTCTCTCCCGGATCGCTTTGACCGAGGACGAGATCGAGCGGCGTTATCCTGGCCAGGTGCTCGCGCCGTATCGCGACTGGAAGCAAAGGCAGCCGCTGCTGTAACCGCGTGAGCCATGGCAGCACCATCGCTCAAAACCAAGAGGAATGGAGGCTTCAATGAGCAGTTCTGAGACGACGACGGATCACAAGAAAATCCGTAAATGGGCGGAGGAAAGAGACGGCAGGCCGGCAGCTATCCGGACCCGCGGCAAAGGCGGCGTTCTCCGGATCGATTTTGGAGAAAAGGAAGAGGAATTCGACGAGATCGACTGGGACGAATTCTTCAAGATCTTCGACGAAAACAAGCTCGCCTTCCTCTACCAGGACAAGACCAAGGACGGAAAGACGAGCCGCTTTAACAAGTTTGTCGAGCGCGACTGAGCGCTCAACCTTCTTGCCTTCTGGTCGCTGCCGTGATGACGGCGGCGACCGGTCGTTTAGGGAAACTGCCATCTATTTTATGCCCGAACCGGGCTTTGCCATCTTCGAATGCTGGTCGGCGAGCACGCTTGCCGGCGTGACGTTGGCGACGGCCGCCTGAAGCTTGTTCTTCCAGCCGCTGACGACATCACCTTCGCCATCCATCATTGCGTCATAGCCGATGCGCGCGACTTCGCCGGCATCGTCCTTCTTCGCCTGACCGATCGCCGTATCCGTAAGTCCGGCTCGCTTGAAGAATTCAGTTTCCGTCGCGCCGGGCATAAGACAACTGACAGTGACGCCGGAATCCTTCAGTTCCTCACGCAGTGCAAAGGAGAAGCTGTTGATGAAGGCTTTGGTGGCGTTATAGACGGCCTGGTAGGACCCCGGCATGAAGCCTGCGATCGAGCCCGTCAGCAGGATGCGCCCTTCGCCGCGGCTGCGCATCTGATTGCCGATCGCATGAATGAGGTGGATCGTTCCGGTGACATTGGTATCGACGACCCTGCGCGCCGCGGTGAAGTTCTGGTCGAGAAAGGCCTTGCCGAGGCCGCATCCCGCGTTGGCCATCAGCAGGTCCACCGACCGGCCGCTGGCCGTGATCCGTTCCACAAGCCGGTCCACGCCCTCGGGCGTTGAAAGGTCGGCTTCCACGGCATCCACTGCCGTGCCGAATTCCTTCAGCCGGGCCGCCGCCTGGTTGATGCGGTTCTCATCGGCGGCAATGATGAGATCATATCCATCGCGGGCTGCGCATTTCGCCAGTTCGTAGCCGATGCCCGTGGAGGCGCCGGTGACGACGGCGAGGCCCTTGCCTGCTTCCTTATCAGCCATGATCCTTCTCCTTTAGAGCCTTCCGTTCGAAGGAAGCGCAGGAAGTTTAGGGTTTCAGGACGACCTTGATGCATCCATCCTGTTTGTCGCGGAACGTCTTGTAGAGGGCCGGACCGTCTTCCAGCGTGCCGCGATGGGTGATGACGAAGGACGGGTCGATGTCGCCCTTTTCAATACGCTCCATCAGGATGGGCAGATAATGCTGGACAGGCGTCTGGGCCATCTTGAACGTCAGGCCGCGGTTGATTGCCGAACCCATCGGGATCTTGTCGAGAAAACCGCCATAGACGCCGACGATCGAGACCGTTCCGAAGTTGCGGCAGCAGTGGATGGCCTGACGCAGCACATGCGGCCTGTCCGTTCCCATGAACATGGCGACCTTGATGCGGTCGAGGCGCGAATCCCAGCTGGCGGCTGCCTCGGCTTCGGTTCCCACCGCGTCGATGCAGGCATCCGCACCGCGGCCATCGGTCAGTTCCATGATCTGGTCGTAGACGTCCTTGTCCATAAAATCGAGGGTAATGGCGCCGGCCGCTTGCGCAAGCGCCATCCGTTCGGGCACTGCATCGATGGCGATCACCCGTTCGGCGCCGAGCAGGAAGGAAGAGCGTATTGCCATCTGGCCGACCGGGCCGCAGCCCCAGATCGCGATCGTGTCGCCAGGCTGGATGTTGCAGAAATCGGCCGCCATATAACCGGTCGGGAAAATATCGGACAGGAAGAGCACCTGCTCGTCGGAAAGCCCCGCCGGCACCTTGATCGGCCCGACATCGGCATAGGGCACGCGCAGATATTCCGCCTGTCCGCCGGCATAGCCGCCGAGCAGATGCGAGTAGCCGAACAGGCCCGCCGGCGAATTGCCCCAGAGTTTCGCGACCTTGGCTCGATCGGGATTTGAGCGCTCGCAGCCGGAATAGAAGCCGCGCTTGCAGAAGAAACATTCGCCGCAGGAAATGGTAAAGGGCACGACGACGCGGTCGCCGACCTTGAGTTTGGTATTGTCCTTGCCGACTTCCACCACTTCGCCCATCGTCTCATGACCCATGACGTCGCCGCTGTGCATCTCCGGCATGACGCCGTCGTAGAGATGCAGATCCGATCCGCAGATCGCGCAGGCCGTGACCTTGATGATGGCATCGCGCCCGTCCTGGATCTGAGGATCGGGGACGCTGTCACAGCGGATGTCGTGCTTGCCGTGCCACGTCAGAGCTCTCACGGTGGTTCTCCTCGCCGGTCGCCGGCGCATCGGCCCGAAAATCGGAATCGATTTCGGAAAAGCCCGATGCGCGGATTCAAGGTGTTAGAGCGCCTTTGAGCGTCCGAAAGGACGCGCAACGCTCTCATGGCGCTTCAACATCAGCTTCGGAAAAATGTTCCCGGCAATGCAGGGCTTTTCATGGTCACGGGTTCATAGGCTGATTCAGGGGAACCCGGGACTATGCCGTGAGTTCACTCAAAAGGGTCGCAACGTTGCAAGGAGAAGATGATGACCTCCCCCAAACATGCCAAGACCATGAAGCCAAGCGATATTGACCTTACCGACGATCCGGGCATTAGCCGCTCGCGTGGCATCGTCTCGCCGCCGGACGACGAAGCAACGCAGGCCGAAAACACCGTCGAAGGCGACACAGCCAACGATACGAGCCCCAGGGCGGTGTGGATCCGCGCCAGCGTGGACGCACCAACAAGTAGCCGTGACGCTCGGCTCAGTCAGAGCTCAAGCAACGCGTAGGGCTTTCCCGTAGGCTTCTCGATATGGGCCGCGACATTGTAGACGGGGGCGCCGCCCGGCGTCCGGCCCTCATAGGACCCCCGGTGGGCGTGGCCATGCACGACCGCACTGACGCGGAATCGGTCGATTGTTTCCGCCAACCGTGAAGAGCCGAGAAACGGATAGATTTCCAGGGGCTCGCCGGCCACCGTTTCGGCAATGGGCGCGTAGTGCAGCACGACGAGGGAGCGATCGGAGCGGACCTGGCGCATCGCGTTTTCGAGGCGCATCGACTCCTCGACGCTTTCGGCGACCATCGCCTTGATCGCCGCCTCGCCGAACGAGCCGAGCATGTGTCGCCCGAAGCCGCCCGCAAAGCCCTTGACGCCAACGAAACCGACGCCGGCGACTTCGGCCGCCTGACCGTTGAGCAGTTTCACGCCGGCATCGGTCAGGACCCGGCAGACGTCATCGACCTGGCCGCTCTCGTGATCATGGTTGCCGAGGACGGCGACTGTCGGCACCGTGCAATGGCGCAGATCGCTCGCAAGCAGTTCGGCCTCCTTGGGCTTGCCGAGATCGGTGAGGTCGCCGGCGATGACGAGAACGTCGGCCACGGAGGAAATCTCCGCAAACAGATCCTTGTAGGACTTGGCGCCGTCTTCGGTCACATGAAGATCGGCCACCGCCGCAATTCTCACGCTCCTTCGCTGTTCATCCATTATGGTTCTCCTAATCTCCTCGCAATTCGCCTTCGCCGCCGACATCGGCAAAACCCCATTCCTTCACGTCGATTTCGAAATCCACGCGGGAATACATCCGGCCACGGCATATTTTCATTTGCGGCAACGGCAGCTCCTGCTGCGCCTTGAGCCGGTCCAGCAGTTCTTCCAGCAGCCATTGCGGAATCTTGTCTCGCTCGGTCGGGTAGATCCACCGGAAATTGAGGAGATGGATGAGGAGGACTTCCCAGTGAACTTCCAGGTAAGCCAGCAGCTTGCGCCAATCGATGGAATCATGTGCCTTCAAGAGGACGTGCGCGATATCGGCGCCATCATAGCGGTGGCGCAGTTGGACAAAGCACTTCGACCAGACGAGTTCGGTCGGGCTGACGATCCTGACCGTGTGGCCGCACATCTTGACTCTGCGCGCATCCTCGAACCAGTCGTCGCCGACCGGCATCGTTCCGTTGGAGGAGGCAAAGATGACGTCGAAGAAATGGTTGCCCTTGAAGACCTTTCCGAGCCAGCGCTCGTCCTCGACTTCGACCGTGTAACCCTTTGCCTTGAAGTGGCCGAGGATGCGCGCGTAGTCGCCCGCTTTGCAAAAAATGTCGAAGTCCTTCGTCTGGCGCGAAATGCCCGTATAGGCGCAGACAGCATAGGTGCCGGCGACCAGAAACGGGATCTGCGATCCGACGAGTTCTCGGACGGCCTGGGTCACGAACGGCTCGGCGTCGGGATCGATGAGTTCCGGAACCGCCTTCACTTTCATGAGCGAATTGTCGTTTTTGTCTCTTTCGGCACTTCGAGCGGTCATCGTCGATCCCAGCAATTGATACGCAAAGCAACACCTGGATGGCTTCTATGTTCCGCCGAGCCCGTCGGGGCGATGTACACGCGATAATCGCAGGGGGCGACAAAAGCTGCCGAATTATCCGGAACTTCGCTACCGGCGCGTCGTTTGGACCATGACAAGCATCGCAGAAACGTTCCCGAGATCTGAACGGAGGATGTCATGGACAAGCGAGCGAAAATATCCACCGGCACCAATGACAGGCCCAGAAACGAGACTATTGCTGAAAGCGGCCCCGGCATTCCCGATGACAGCGGCCGGATGGTTGAGGTGCCGGATGCGGAAGCAAGGCGCATGAAAGCGTCGCTGCTGCGCGATCGGCTCGACGAACTCAAGGAGAAGCTCGATGAGGAGACGGAGCTTCCGCAACGGGGCGCGCCATGAGCGAGGTGAGGAAAGGCGGCTCTTTTCCTTCAGGAATGAGCCACGATAACTCCCAACCGCCACGGCGCATGCTGATATGCGTGGTCACCATTTTTATGATCGCCTGCCTTGTCGCACTCGCATTCACATGGATGAGGCATCCCGGCAAACCCGGCGAGACATCACCTGCGGCCACGACGGAGCAGACACGATGAGCGAGGGGGATAAAGATCCGGTTCAGCGGCCGTCGTCCTCTTCCGTCGGCAGGCACGCCAGGCTCAATGCCGGCAGAATAGCCCTGATCCTGGTCGGCACGGTCGCCGTTGTCGCATTCACCCTTTATGCGACGATCGTTCTCTATGGCCTCGTCAAAGGCTCCTAGATCGATCACATGCCGGCGCCATAGATGCCGTCGATTGCCTCCGCGACCGCGATGAAATTCTCGCACGCGGGATCGTGGCGCTGGCCTCCGGCGAGCTTTCTTGCCCAATCCACGGCAGCCCGTCCGCCCCATTCATCGGGAGGGAGGGCCAGAGTTTCGCTCGAAGTGCCGGACATCCTGACGGCCGTAAAATCATAGAATGAGCCATCGACATTTCTGAACGAGGCGCCTCCCTCGGTTCCGAAGAAATCAGCGCGGATCTCGGCGTCACAGCCGGCGTTGAGGCGCCAGGAGCATGTCAGACGGATGATTTCGCCGCCTGCAAGCGTCAGCGTTGCGGTCGCAAAATCCTCGACCTGGCCGGTGCTTTCGAGCCTTTTTCCACCCGCTCTCAAAGCGCTCGTAACGTTGGTGACGGAGGGATAATCGAGGCACCATAAAGCCAGGTCGACGAGGTGAACCCCGAGATCGATGACGCAGCCGCCGCCGGACTGGTTCTTGTCGTAGAACCAGGGCTTGTCGGGGCCATAGGCGTTGTGGAAGGTCAGATCGGCCGCAAAGATCTTTCCAAGAGCGTTCGCGCGGATGAGCTGACGGATCTGCTGCATGCCCTGCGTGTGTCGATAGGAAAGGTCGACGCCAAGCAGCCTGTCGGCGGTTCTGGAAGCATCGACGACGGCTCTGACCTCGGATGCCGTTCGGCCAAGCGGCTTTTGGCAGAAGACGGCAAAGCCCGCACCGAGGGCGCGGATGGACTGCTCGGCATGACAGGCGCTTGGCGTGGCGATCACGATGCCGTCGAGCTCCTGCTCCAACAACGCGTCCAGATCGGCGACGATCCTGGCATCCGGGGCGAGCGCCAGGGCCTCACGTGCCATATTTGTGGAGGGGTCGGCGATGGCGCCGGCCTCGGCAACGCCGCTCCCGAGGATCGCTTTCATCCGATGCCGGCCGATCCAGCCTACCCCGAGAAAGCCGAGCTTCAGCCGTCTGGCGGTCGCCGCATGTTCTCCGGAGATCCACGTCTTCATGAATATTGCACCAGAGCCTTGAGGAAACCGTCCGGCCGGTCGCGCGTCGTGTTGAGGGCGTCGTCCAGCCTTTCCAGCGGATAGCTATGGGTGTAGAGCGGCTGCGGATCGATCCGACCTTGGCGCACGGCTTCTATGGCGTCGCGAATGCCTTTGATATAGACGGCCGGCTCGCGCTCATGAGCGTTGATGACATCGAGGCCGCGCCAGTTCCAAAGCTGCATGTTGATTTGGCGGGGCCCATCCTGGTGATAACCGGCGATGATCAGTCGCCCCCGTTCCTTCGTAAGCTCGCCCGCCAGGTCGAGCGGCCATTGTTTGCCGACGGCTTCAATGACGCAATCGCAGAATTTTCCGTCCGTGAGTGCTTTAACCTGTTCGATGATGCGCCAATGATCGTCCATGGGAATAGTCTCGGCCGCTCCCATCTCTCTCGCCACCTCAAGGGAATAGGGGCGGCGCGAGATGGCGATCACCCTTGCGCCCGCAGCCGCGGCAAGCCGGGTGAGGAGGGCGCCCAAGAATCCGATGCCGATGATGGCGACGGATTGGCCGCTCTCGATGTTGCTGCGGCCGAAGATGTTCATGGCGCAGCCGAGCGGTTCGCCCGGAAAGGGCTTGCCATCCAGCTCCTTCGGCAGTGATGCGACCATCGAGGCATCGGCAATGTCGTGCGTGGCGTAGGCATGGTAGGAAAGAGCAGCAACCCGCTCTCCCATCCGGATTCCCGTCACATCGGGGCCTATGGCGTCGACAATGCCCCAGCCCTCGTGACCTAACCCGCCAGCTTCGGTGGGGAACGTCATCCAGTCCGGCCCGGCCCAGGGCGTGAGGTTCGAGGCGCAGACGCCGCATCCTTCCAGTTTCACCCTGACCTGGCCCGGACCGGGTTCCGGCAAGGGGCGGGTATCCACCGAGATACGTCCGGGGCCGGTGACGATGGCCGCCCGCATGAGCCCGGTCTTCTGTGTCGCCGCAATGTCCATAAGATGTCCTCCAATGTGGCATCCCTAGAACAAAAGGCCTCCCGAAGAGTTCCGGTAGAGGTCAAAGAAGCATAGATGATGAAGTCAATAAAGATGTCATTGAAGAAGGAACTTTTCCATTCGCGTTCGGTTCGGCGCCTATCTCCGAAGCCAATTATTCAACCGGACGGATCTCATAATGACGATTTTGATAACTGGAGGATGCGGCTTCATTGGTCGCCACGTTGCTGAAGAACTTCTGAAAAATGGCTACGACGTGCGCATTCTCGATGCGCTGATCGACCAGGTGCATGGCGACGCCGAAGTCAGCCTGCCTGATGGAGCCGAGATCATCCAAGGCGATGTCAGAGACAAGGACGCCGTGCGCGCGGCGCTTGCCGGTGTGAACGGCGTCATCCATCTCGCCGCCGAAGTCGGCGTCGGACAGTCGATGTACGAAATTGCCCGCTACGTCGGCTGCAACGATCTCGGCACCGCGGTGCTCCTGGAAGCCATGATCGGCCTTCCCGTCAAGACGATCGTCGTCGCCTCATCGATGAGTGTCTATGGAGAAGGGCTCTATCGGACGGTCGATGGAAAGCGGCTCGGCTATGTCAGGCGGCGCATGCAGCATGTCAAGCAGGGCCGGTGGGATCCGCTTGACCAGGACAACCGGCCGCTGACACCGGTCGCCACCGACGAGGAGAAACCGGTCGATCTTGCGTCCATCTACGCTTTGACGAAATACGCCCAGGAGAGGCAGGTTCTGATTTTCGGTGAAGCCTACGGGCTTGATGCCGTCGCCCTGCGTCTCTTCAACGTTTTCGGCGCGGGCCAGGCGCTTTCCAATCCTTACACCGGCGTGCTCGCCAATTTCGGTTCGCGTCTGGCCAACGGTCAGCCGCCGATGATCTTCGAGGATGGCAGGCAGCGGCGCGATTTTGTCCATGTCCGCGACGTGGCGACAGCTTTCCGCCTGGCTCTGGAAAAACCCGCAGCCGCCGGTCACGTGCTCAATATCGGCAGCGGCCAGGCCTATTCGATCGCCGATGTCGCAACGCTTCTCGCCGATGCCATGGGCGTGCCCGAGATTGGCCCGGACATCATGAACAAGGCGCGTTCGGGAGACATCCGCAATTGCTTCGCCGACATTTCCAAGGCGCGCGAACTGCTCGGCTTCGAACCGAAATATCGTCTCGAAAATGCCCTCGCTCCCTTCGCCGAATGGGTGCGGCAGACCGGGGCGGTCGACCGTGGCGCCGAAATGAAGCGGCAACTGGAAGAGCGGGGGCTGGTTTCATGAACAAGGCCGGTTCTCGAGCATCCGATCACCAGGAGACGAGGCAGTTCGGTTTCGTCGAATGGTTCCGGCCCGGAGAATATGAGCGGGCTGAGGTCGCGCTGCCGGATATTCTGGAAAGTGGCGCCAGTTATCTCCGCACGCATCTTTCCTGGGCGGAATATCTGGCGCCCGGCGGCCAGCAATGGTTCGATTGGCTGATCCCGCGTATCGGCAGTGAAATCGATCTTCTGCCGTGCATACACTATACCCCGCCTTCCCTGTCCCGGACGGGCAGGTCTTCGGGCCCGCCGATCGATCTCAAATCCTATGCCGACTTCGTTGATCATGTCCTGACGCGCTATGGCCGCTATATCAGCCATATCGAGCTCTGGAACGAACCGAACAACCTGCTTGACTGGGACTGGCGCCACGACAGCGACTTCCTGCTTTTCTGCGAAATGGTCGGAGGCGCCGCCTACTGGGCGAAGCAGAGGGGCTACAAACCGGTGCTTGGCGGCCCGTGCCCCTTCGATCCCTATTGGCTCAATCTGATGGGTACGCGCGGCGTGCTCGGCGTGGTCGATGCGGTCGGCTTCCATGGCTTTCCCGGAACCTGGGACAGCGAGGAGGCAAGCTGGGGCGGCTGGGACATGCATCTCGGAGAGATGCGTGGGATTATCGATCGTTATAATGCCGATGCGGAAATATGGATCACCGAAACCGGCTACTCCACCTGGCGCAATGACGAGATCGAACAGGCGCGGCGCTTCATCAAGGCGCTGAACGTGCCGGCCGATCGCATGTACTGGTATTCCTGGTGCGACGTGCCGCCGGATGTTCCGGTTCAGGAAGGCCTGTGGTTTGATCCCAGGCATTATCATCTGGGGGCTGTCAGCCACGACAACAAGCCGAAGCTGCTTGCCCGCCTTCTCACGGAAGGAGGCGTCAAGAGGCTGGAGGAGGTCGCGGCCCTTGCCGCTCCCAACATCGCCTCCGGCGCCGCGCCGATCGTCGTCACGGGCGGCAGCGGGTTTGTCGGTTGCAATCTCGCCGACAGCCTGCTCAGCGACGGCGAGGACGTCATCATTCTCGACAGTCTGGCACGATCGGGAGTCGATCAGAATCTTTCATGGCTGAAGGAGCGGCATGGCGGACGGGTGCATCCGGTGCTCGCCGACGTTCGCGATCTGCTGGGCATCGAGGCAGCCTTCAGGGATGCCAAGGCCGTGTTCCACTACGCTGCACAGACGGCGGTGACCACCAGCCTCGTCGACCCGCTCGAGGATTTCGAAACGAACGCGCGCGGTACCCTCAATGTGCTGGAATCGGTGCGCAGGGCAGGCAAACGGGCTCCGGTCATCTTTGCCAGCACCAACAAGGTCTATGGTGCTCTCGACGATCTCGGCCTGGTCGAACTCGGCGATCGTTATCTTCCCGAAGACGAGACCGTCAGGACGCAAGGAATCGGCGAGGATCGGCCGCTTGATTTCTGCACGCCTTACGGATGTTCGAAGGGTGTGGCCGATCAGTATATCCTCGACTACGCGAAATCCTACGGCATCCCTGCCGCCGTCCTGCGGATGAGCTGTATCTATGGGCCGCGCCAGTTCGGCACCGAGGACCAGGGCTGGGTGGCGCATTTCCTGATCCGGGCGCTCGGCGGGGAACCCATTTCAATCTACGGAGACGGCAAGCAGGTGCGGGACATTCTGCATGTCGATGATGCCGTCGCTGCCTATCGGGCGCTGCTTTCCAATATCGAGCGGGTTAGCGGCAAAGCATTCAACCTCGGTGGCGGACCGCGCAACGCCGTCAGCGTGCTCTCGGTGCTGCGCGAGATCGAAGTGTTTGCGGGTCGGCCTGTCGAAACCAGCTTTGGCCCATGGCGCGCCGGCGACCAGTTCTATTTCGTGGCCGACACGACGAGACTTGAACAGGAAACCGGCTGGCAAGCCGGAATCGGATGGCGTCATGGTTTGCGGCACCTCGCCGAATGGCTGATCGCCCATCGTTTCGGCGGCCGGCAGATCCGCAGGGAAAAGCGGAAGGTGTCGGCATGAGCGGACACGACCGGAGCAACAGGCACCGCCGCGTGCTGATGACGGTCGACGCCATCGGCGGCGTCTGGCGTTACGCCATGGACTTGGGCGCAGCCCTGAAATCGAACAACATCGAGGTTGTCTTTGCCGGGCTGGGGCCTTTCCCTGCAGACGACAAGGTCGCCGAGGCCGGCCGGGTCGGCAAGCTCGTCTGGCTGGATGCGCCGCTCGACTGGACGGCCCAGACTGAAGAGGCCGTTGCCGAAGTTCCGCGGCTGATCGCCGATCTCGCGCGCCGCGAACAGGCCGATCTTCTGCATCTCAATCTGCCGTCGCAAGCGGCGGGCATGCAAACAAACCTGCCGATTGCGGTGGTTTGCCATTCCTGTGTCGTCACATGGTTTGCCGCTGTCCGCGGACGCGAAGTGCCGCCGGACTGGCAGTGGCAGTACCGGCTGAACCAGGAGGGCTTTGCATGCGCGGACACGGTCATCGCGCCAAGCCACAGCCATGCGAGAGCGATGGAAGCGGCCTATGGAACGATCGGAAATCTCCAGGTCGTTCACAACGCCAGCGCCCTTGCGGTTTCCGACGAACCCAAGCAGGACTTTGTTCTTGCCGCCGGGCGCTGGTGGGACGACGGCAAGAACGGGGCCGTGCTGGATGATGCTGCAGCGATGACGCGCTGGACGGTGGCGGCGGCCGGCGCGACCACCGGTCCCAATGGGCAGAACATGCGATTTCGCCATGCCGATCACCGCGGCGAGCTTTCGCATGAGCGGATGAGCGCCTTGACGCGGCAGGCGGCCATCGTCGCCTCGCCGTCGCTCTACGAGCCTTTCGGTCTAGCCGCTCTCGAAGCGGCGCGGGCGGGCGCGGCCTTGGTGCTTTCTGATATTCCCACCTATCGCGAGATCTGGGACGGAGCCGCTCTCTTTGCCGATCCGCATCGCCCCGATGTCTTCGCCGATGCTTTCAATTCTCTTGCCGGCGATCCGCAGCAGCGCGCCGCGCTCGGACGAAAAGCGCGTGCTCGCTCTGCCGGCTTCAGTGTCAAGGCTCAGGCAGAGGCGATGCGCTCGATCTATTCCGGCATGTGCGCCCGCGGTTTTTCAACAGCAGCGGAGTGACCATGAAGTTCCTTTTTTACACTCATTCACTGGTCTCCGACTGGAATCACGGCAATGCCCATTTTCTTCGCGGCATCATGCGCGATCTCCAGCGGCGCGACCATGAGACGCTGGCGCTGGAGCCGCAGGATGCCTGGAGCCGGGCCAATCTGGTGAGGGACCAGGGGCCGGCTGCGGTCGAGGCATTTCACCAGGCATTTCCGCAGCACCGTTCGCGAACGTATGGTGTCGAATTCGACCATGAAGCAGCGCTTGCCGATGCCGACGTCGTCATCGTCCACGAGTGGACGGAACCGCAATTGGTCGAGAGGCTCGGCCGCATCCGGCGCAATGGCGCAACCTTCACCCTGCTTTTCCACGATACGCATCATCGGGCCGTCTCCGCCGAGGGCGATATCGCAGGGCTGGCGCTTGACGACTATGATGGGGTGCTGGCCTTCGGACAGACGCTGCGCGAACGTTATCTCAGAGCCGGCTGGGGGAAATCCGTCTTCACTTGGCACGAGGCGGCCGACGACACGCTGTTTCGACCGTTGCCGGAGATCGAGAAAGCCGGAGACCTCATCTGGATCGGCAACTGGGGCGACGATGAACGGTCCGCCGAAATCGGCGAATTCCTGGTCCGCCCCGCAAAAGATCTCGGCTTGAACACGGTCGTACGCGGCGTCCGCTATCCCGGCCATGCATTGGACGAGCTTCGCGAGGCCGGCATCGCCTATGACGGCTGGATCGCCAATGCCGATGTGCCCATGGCCTTTGCCCGTCACAAAGCAACGATTCACATTCCGCGGCGGCCCTATATCGAACATCTGCCGGGGATTCCGACCATCCGCGTCTTCGAGGCGCTCGCCTGCGGAATACCCCTGATCTCGGCGCCCTGGAATGACGCTGAACATCTCTTCGAACCTGGCAGGGACTATTTGGTCGTCGGTGATGGCGAGGAGATGAAGAAAAGTCTGCGTGACGTCCTCGCCGATACCGATCTGGCTGCGAACCTTGCCGCTGCCGGCCTCGAAACGATCAAGGCTCGTCACACCTGCCGCCACCGCGTCGACGAGCTTTTTGCCATCCTGGCGCGCTGCGGCACGCATAGGGTCACCGCAAACCTGCAATCCAGGGAGGCTGCCGAATGAAGATCGCCTTTTACGGATCGAGTCTCGTCTCCGCCTATTGGAACGGCGCCGCCACTTATTATCGCGGCCTTCTGCGAGCGCTGGCGGAGAAAGGTTACGACATCACCTTCTACGAGCCCGATGTCTATGATCGGCAGAAGAACCGCGACATGGATCCGCCGGACTGGTGCAGGGTCGTCGTCTACGAAGGGACGATCGACGCCCTCAAGGCCGTCACCAGCGAGGCGTCCGAAGCTGATATCGTCGTCAAGGCGAGTGGTGTCGGCTTCGAGGACGATCGGTTGCTGGAAGAGGTGCTTCGCAACGCACGGCCGCACGCGCTGAAGATCTTCTGGGACGTGGACGCGCCGGCGACGCTTGCCGAACTCAGGACCAACCCCGATCATCCGTTGCGCCGCGCGCTCGCCGGGCTTGATCTCGTGCTGACCTATGGCGGCGGCGACCCCGTCGTGAACGCATATCGTTCCGTCGGAGCGGCCGAATGCGTGCCGATCTACAATGCGCTGGACCCGCAAACGCATCATCCGGTGCCGCAGGATGACCGCTTCGCCGCCGACCTCGGGTTCCTTGGCAACCGCCTGCCGGACCGCGAGGCGAGGGTCGAGCATTTCTTCCTGGAAACGGCGTCGCGTCTGCCGAACCGAACGTTCCTGCTTGGCGGTTCCGGCTGGCAGGGCAAGCCGATCTCGTCAAACGTCCGCTATATCGGTCATGTGCCGACGCGCGATCACAACGCTTTCAACGTGACGCCGATGGCGGTCCTCAACATATCGCGCGCCAGTATGGCGGAGAATGGTTTTTCCCCTGCGACACGGGTCTTCGAGGCGGCCGGCGCCGGGGCTTGCCTCATCACCGACTACTGGGAAGGCATCGATGTCTTTCTGAAGCCCGGGGAGGAGGTCCTGGTCGCGCGCGACGGACAGGACGTGGCTGCCTTGCTCAGCGGCCTGTCGCACCAAGCCGCACGGGAAATTGGGGAAAGGGCGCGCCGGCGCGTTCTGGCCGAACACACCTATGTCAATCGCGCCGAAACGGCAGACGAGATTTTTCGCGCCCGTCTTGGCGCGCGGGAGGCGGCTGAATGACGAGATCGCTCGATATCGTTTTCCTCGGACTCTCCCTTTCCTCTTCCTGGGGGAACGGTCACGCCACGACCTATCGCGCCCTGATCAAGGGGCTTCGGCAGGACGGCCATCGGGTCCTGTTCCTGGAGCGGGACGTGCCCTGGTATGCCAGCCACCGGGACCTGCCATCGCCGGGCTTCTGCGAGCTTGCCTATTATTCCGATATCGGCGCAATGATCGAGCGTCACGGTGAAAGGCTCGGCAAGGCCGATGCCGTCATCGTCGGATCCTACGTCCCCGATGGTGTGCCGCTCATCGACAGGCTCGAGGCGCTGGAGCCGAAACGCCTCTGCTTCTATGACATTGACACGCCGGTCACCCTCGCCAAGCTCGATCGCGGTGACGAGGAATATCTGGCGCTGCGCCAGATTCCTTTATTTGACACCTACTTCTCCTTCTCCGGAGGAAGGGTGTTGACGCGGCTCGAACAGAGATATGGCGCGCGCAGGGCCATCGCGCTCTATTGTTCGGTCGACGAGGGCCGCTATGCCGATACCGGCGAGCCCACTTGCTGGGATCTCGGCTACCTCGGAACCTATAGCCCCGACCGCCAACCGACACTGGAGCGGCTTCTGCTGGAGCCGGCGCGCCGCCTGCCGTCGATGCGCTTCGTTGTCGCCGGGCCGCAATATCCCGCCGGGATCGAATGGCCGGCCAATGTCGAGCGCATCGAGCATCTGCCGCCTGCCGATCACGCAAGCTTTTACAGCCGGCAGCGGTTCACGCTGAACGTGACCCGCAGCGATATGATTGCCGCGGGCTGGTCTCCCAGCGTGCGGTTGTTCGAGGCTGCCGCCTGCGGTGCGCCGATCATCAGCGATTTATGGCAGGGTCTCGACGAGCTGCTGCCGGACGGTAAGGCCTTGTTCGTTGCGCGCGCGCCGGAGGATGTCGTGGCGCTGCTGACGGAGCTTCCCGACAGCGACCGCCTGGCCGCCGCCGCAGCAGCGAGAAAGCTGGTGATGAGCAGTCATACCGGTGTCGCACGTGCCGGCGAGCTCGTCCGGGCTCTTTCCGATCGGCCCGCCAAGCGAGCTTTCGACCGTATCTCAGCGTGAAGGAGAGTATCGATGCTTCAAGCCAATCGTCGCGGAAAAGGCAAGACTGTTCTGGTGGCAGGAGGCGCCGGCTTTGTCGGCTCGCATCTATGCGATGCTCTGCTCGGCCGTGGCGACAGCGTCATTTGCGTCGACAGCTATATTACCGGCTCGCGGGACAATGTCAGGCCGTTGATGAACCATCCGGGCTTCCGGCTCATCGAACAGGATATCTGCAAATTCATTGAAATCGGCGAACCACTCGACCAGATCTATAATCTGGCCTGCGCCGCGTCCCCGCCGCAATACCAGGCGGATCCCGTTCACACGATGATGACGTGCGTCGCCGGCACGGGCAATCTGCTGGCGCTTGCCGAGCGGCACCGAGCCGCCTTTCTCCAGGCCTCGACGAGCGAGGTCTATGGCGATCCCGCCGAGCATCCGCAAACGGAAGACTATCGCGGAAATGTCAGCTGCATAGGACCGCGCGCTTGCTATGACGAGGGAAAGCGCGCCGCCGAAGCTCTTTGCTTCGATATGCTGCGCGCGGGCCGCGTCGATGTGCGGGTCGCCCGCATCTTCAACACCTATGGGCCGCGAATGCAGGCAAATGACGGCCGGATCGTCTCCAACCTGATCGTGCAGGCCCTCTCGGGGAAACCGCTCACTATCTACGGAAGCGGCATGCAGACCCGATCCTTCTGCTACGTCAGCGATCTTGTCGGCGGCCTCAAGGCGCTGATGGATGTGCGGCCGAACCCTGGCGTGCCCGTCAACCTCGGCAATCCCGGGGAGTTCACCATCAACGAGCTTGCGCAGATGATTCGATCGATGGTGCCGGTGCGAACGGCTGTGGCCTACCGACCTTTGCCGAAGGATGATCCTCAACGCCGCCGGCCCGATATTTCCCGCGCGACAGAACTTCTCGATTGGCAGCCGACGGTGCCCCTTGCCGAGGGGCTCAGATATACGATCGACTGGTTTGCCGCCAATTTGGACGATCGTCCCCGTAAACGCGTCGCTGCGCCTCGCCGTCATCGCGCCGCGGCTGCCTCGCAGGCCGCCCCCTTGGACAACTGACGCGGATGCACACGATGGTGAACCTGCAACAGCGTATCAATGAACTGGGCCCCTGGTTTCAGAATATGCGGTTCGGAGAGATCGAAACCGCGCCGGACCATTTTCTCGGCGACTATCCGGCGTTCAAATGGGAAGGCTTCAAACATGTCGTGCCCAAGGATCTGGAAGGACGCAGCGTTCTCGATATCGGCTGCAATGCAGGCTTTTATGCGCTCGAAATGAAGCGCCGCAACGCCGGGCGGGTGTTAGGCATCGACAGCGATCCACGTTATCTCGAGCAGGCCCGCTTCGCCGCCGATCATTTCGGCCTCGATATCGAGTTCAGGCAGATGTCGGTTTACGAGGTGTCGAAACTTGGCGAGAGGTTCGATCTTGTGATCTTCATGGGCGTGCTTTACCACCTGCGCCATCCGTTGCTGGCACTGGATCTGCTCCACGAACATGTGGCTGCAGACCTCATGCTGTTCCAATGCCTGCAGCGTGGTGAAGAGCGGATTGCCACGCTGGAAGAGGATTACGACTTTTCGGAATGGAAGGTTTTTGACCGGCCGGATTTTCCGAAGCTGTTCTTTGTCGAAGAGCGTTATGCTGCCGATCCCACCAATTGGTTCATTCCCAACAAGGCGGCGGTCGAAGCGATGCTGCGCAGCTCGGGTTTTGTCATCGAGGCCAATCCCGAGCGAGAAGTTTATCTCTGCCGCCTGGGGCGGCGGCCATATATGGTCGAGCCGCCGCCCGGTTGAGGTGTTCATCCAGAGCGATTGAGCTTTTCACGGAAATGCGAAACCGCTCTAAGTTGTCGTTCGCAACTCCGGACGGAAAACTGTTTCATAGTTTTCCCGGAATTGCTCTAGCGGGTCCAGAATGGTGAAAGGTGCCCGATTGTTTTCGACCGCTGTCGCCGCGGTCCTCCTTGTCTGCCTCGCAACCTGGCTGCTGACGAGGCCGCATCCACGCTTCGCTGCCGGCGATCCCACGCTGACGCCGGGGGATGCCGAGCGCGGCAGAGTGGTCTTTGCTGCAGGCGGCTGCTCCTCCTGTCATGCTTCCCCCGGTCAGCCGGACCGCTTAAGGCTCGGAGGAGATCTTGCCCTGGCCTCACCCTATGGAACCTTCAGAGTTCCCAATATCTCGTCCGACCCAGAGGCCGGTATCGGATCGTGGTCGGTTGCCGATCTCGCCAACGCGCTGATTTCAGGGGTCTCTCCCTCAGGGCAGCATTATTACCCGGTATTCCCCTATCCCAGCTACACGGGGATGACTCTCGGCGACGTCAGAGATCTATACGCCTTTCTGCATACGCTTTCGCCCGTGCCGGAGCGCCCGCAGCCACACGATATTTCCCCCTTGTTTCGCATCCGCCGCTTCGTCGGCTTCTGGAAGCTTCTGTTCTTCCACGAAGGCAGATCGGAAGCAGCGCTGAGCGGCGATCCCGTGCATGATCGCGGTGCCTATCTCGTGGAGACGCTCGGTCATTGCGCCGAGTGCCACTCATCCCGCAACATATTCGGCGCGTTAAAGCCAAAAACCAGGTTCGCCGGCGGAGTGAGTTCTGAAGGTGTCGGCTTCAACCCTAACATCACGCCGACAGGTATCAGCTCGTGGTCGGAGCAGGATGTCGCCGAAATGCTTCACAGCGGCAGGACGCCGGGTCACGGCTATGTCGGCTGGTCCATGGCGGATGTGGTCGAGAATACGGCGGAGCTCCCGGAGGCCGACCGGATGGCTATCGCCCGATACCTGAAGTCGCTGCCGCCGCGCCCGACGTCCCATCCTTGATGCGTATCGCCGATCGAGTGATATTGAAGAACGCGAGAACGGGGGGATTAAGCTATTATTGATGCAACGTCATCAGGTTGGGCGACGGAACAGTGCAATGGCCGCAACGTTTTGAGTGAACAGGTATAATGTGAGAGGCAGATCGTCATGAATACGGCTTTTGACGAACTCGCGCAAAAGGCTGTCCTGGTCGTCGAGGACGATTACGCTCTCGCCAGCGAACTCGCATCGAAGCTGACAGCAACCGGAATCAAGATAGTCGGGCCTGCACCGAGCGTCGAACGAGCGTTGCAATATATCGAAGATTCCCAAATTGAAGTGGCCATTCTGGACATCAATCTCGGTGGAACGATGGTGTTCCCTGTCGCCGATGCGCTGGCTAAGCGCAATATCCCGTTCTTCTTCGCAACCGGCTACAGCCGTGATGTCGTGCCTCCCCGCTTTGCGGATCGGATTTTCGTGGAAAAACCGCTGGACACGAGCGCGATTTATACTGCCCTTTCCGAGTGCCGAGGTTCGACGGCGAGGTCATCAGGCGGTCAGAAGAATCTCGTTCTTTCCGCTCTTTCTCCGCGAGAAGATGATCTTATCCGGCCGCTTCTCAAGCAGGTTCAGCTGGTTCAAGGCGAGGTTCTTGAAAGGCAGTTTGGAGAGATCACGACGGTTTCCTTCATTGAAAGCGGGACGGTCTCGCTGGTCGCCTCGTCGCTGGATGACTCACAGGTAGAGGTTGGCCTTATCGGGCGTGAAGGGGTAACCGGCACGGGGTTGTTGGAGGGCGATTGGCGCACTCCCTACAAGCTTGTGGTGCAGACCGAAGGAACCGCGCAGCGCACCGACGTCGACAGCTTCCTTCGTCTGACGCAGAGGGCACCGCAGTTGCGATCGCTTTCATCAACGTTTTCAAGGACGCTCGCAATTCAAATTGGTTATACGGCCCTCGCCAACAGCCGATATTCCATCGAACAGAGACTGGCCCGTTTGCTGCTTATGCTCGATGATCGATCGGAAGGCCAGGTGCTGCTTCTGACCCACGAGCATATATCTTCGATGCTCGGCGTCCGGCGTTCAGGAGTTACGGGCGTACTTCCAATTCTAGAAGGCGAAAAACTCATCCGGTCGGTACGAGGAAAGGTAATCGTCCTCGATCGCGAGGGCCTCATTCTCAAGGCCAGTGGTTCTTATGGCATTCCGGAGGCGGAATACGAGCGGTTGATGGGGTTTTCATTGCGGGGTGGCGAGAATGTTAGAAGGGCGCATGACCAATCACGTCCTCACTTCTACAACCCCCAAATACCGGGTAGGAATAGCCGCTCCTAAATCACAGTGGCGAAAATTGCTGAATTTCGTCACAGACGGGGATCCCATTGGAGGGCAAGTTTTGCACGCCGCAATCGTTCGACCCCAACCCCGTTTTTGGGACGCGCAAAGACTTTTGCAGCGGATGCTGTCGCTAAGAGATCGACGTAAAGTTCTCGCCCCGTCGCAGCGCGGATCCGCCGGCCTGTTGCTTCTCGTCACATTCTAGCAACTCTGCCTTAAGCCTCTCAAGGTGCGCCACATGCATGTCCTGCGACTCCTCGAAATTGGTCAAAAGCCGTATCGCCTTCACGTCGGCGCCGCGGTTGGTCAGCTCAGCGACAATCTCGCGCTGTCGAGCGCCGTGATGATCCGAGCAACTTCAAAGGCGGGTTGATCGGAAACCCAGATTTCTAACGAGCATAGAGATAGGCTGCCAGATCGCGGGCCTCCTGTTCGGATATCCCGGTGGCCGGCATCGCCGTCTTTGGCGAATGGGCCTGCGGCGCGACGATCCAGCCGACGAGGTTGTCGGCGGAATTGTTGAGCACGCCGGCAATGTAGACCCGCTCGCGCAGACCGGAAAGATCGCCGCCGACCTTGCCGTCAGCCCCCTCGATATCCGGAATGGTGTGACATCCGGCGCAGCCATATCGGCGAAAAATCGCCGGCGCCCGCGCCGGATCGCCTTTCGTCATGGCGACGGCAACAGCCTGCCTTTCGGATCGCTGCCGGTAGATGTCGGTCAAGGTCAATGCCGCCGTCAGGCTCACCACGCAGGCGGCGATCACCAAGGCGGGGCGAAGGGAATTATGGGGCGACGATGCGTGTTCCATCTGCGCCTCCCTTTCCGGAAGCCCTGATCCACAAAGCCGTCAGCGCCAGCGCAACAGCGGCGTAGACGATGGCGGCAGGAACCCACATTACCAGGCCTGCCATCTGCTGGTCTTCGAGCGGCGACAGCCCCCAAACCCCGGATGAGCGTGTCTGCACGACGTAGAGCACGTTGGGTGACAGGGCGATGAGGGCCCCGAGAATGCTCATATGCAGCATCGTCAGGAAAAGGTGCCAGGCCGCCAGCCCCCTGTTCGTCTTCCAGATGACGGACCACCAGAACAGGACGGCACTTACAAAAAAGGAAAGATGCTGCAGCCGGTGGAGCGGCGTGCTTTCAATCGCGGCGTCGAACAGGACAGGCGCATGCCATGCCCAGATTGCCGCCCCATGCAGCAGCGTCGCGACAGTGCCGTTGCTGAGCAACCTCCAGGTCTTGCGAACCATGCGCGAGGCGAGCACCTGTCCTGTCCGGCGCCTGACGATCCTTGGCAGCCCCCAGAGCAGCACGGCCGACGGCCGTGCCGATACGATGAGCGGCGCGGCAACCGCCATGAGCAGTTCATGTTCGATCATATGGAAGGTGAAAAGTTGTTCTCCAAGCCAATGCAGGGGAGAGACAAGCGCGCCGGCAAGCACCAGCCAGCCGGCCCAATAGGCCAAAAGCCGGTGCGCGAAGACGCGCCGGCCAGCGGATGATCGCGACATCAAGCGAAGGCTTCCACTTGCATAGAGGGCTGCGCAAACTGCGAGCGGCGCGATTATCCAGGGATCGGCCGTCCATGTGAAGGAATTCGAATGGGCATGGCCTTCATGTGCCAGTCCCGGTGTCGCCATGAGAAGAAAAGCGATTGTCGTTGCTGTTCTCATAGCCGCGGCACCCAATAGATGCATCCGTAGAGCGGAAGCCAGGCGAGCACGACAAAGTTCCAGTAGAGCGCGTTATCTTCGACATCGCCGTAGCGCCGCGCATTGTCACCATGCTTCGAAAACATCAGGCAGGCGAGGACGACGGTATCGACGAGATCGGTGATGATGTGGGTCGCGTGCAGGCCGAGCATTGTCCAGACGATCGATCCGTAGGCGTCGTCGTCCCAGCCTATGTGGAGGGCAGGAAATTCGTAGGCGCGGGGTATGAGGGGTGCCGCTCCGAGAAGCGCCATGATGATCAGTCCCGCGCGCACCTTGCGGAGATCCCTCTGCTTCGCCCACCGCGCGACGAGCATATTCGGCACGATGCTGACGAGAAGCAGCAGGGTCAGGATCGTGCCGGGAAGGAGATCCGGGGCAGGGGCTTCGATCGGCCAATGCGGCGCCAGGCTCATGAGATAGAAGTAGACGACGATCGCCAGAGCGAATCCCATGCCTTCAATCAGCATGAAGGCGCTGGTGCCCCAGAAGGTCAGGCTGGCGGTGCCCAGGCCGTGCAAGGGAAGCTTCGAGAGATCGGTGACCACGCGCTCCTTCATGTCTCGTCCTCCGGTGTTTGCTTGGGCCAGAACCATCCTGTCAGAGTGATCGCCACCGGAACGGCTCCCCAGACGACGGCCCACGGGCTGAAGATCGAGCCGATCAGCATGATGCTGGTGGCAATGGCGGCCAGAAACGGCCAGATGGAATCGGCTGGCGAGGCCTCCCGCGCCTCCGGCTCGCCTGATGTGACGCTGCTGACGATCAGTTCCCGCCGATCGAGCCGAAGTCCCGTCGCCACCGCCAATGTCTCGCCCGACATCCAGAGCGGCTCGCGCGATTCGACCACCGGAATATGCCGAAAATTATAGGGGGGAGGGGGCGAAGGCACGGCCCATTCCAATGTTGACGCATTCCAGGGATTGCGGCCGGCCGGCGGGCCATGGCGGAAGCTGCGCAGGGCATCGATGAAGAAGACCAGGAAGCCGGCGGCCAGGATAAAGGCGCTGAGGCTGACGAACAGGTTCAAACCGGCCCAGGGCAGCTCGGGCGGATAGGTGTAGACGCGCCGCGGCATGCCCTGGAGCCCCAGGATGTGCATTGGGAAGAAAGTCAGGTGGAAGCCTGTGAAGATCAGGCCGAAGGCCCACCGTCCGAGCCTTTCGCTCATCATCCGCCCGGTCATCTTTGGAAACCAGTAGTAGATCGCGCCGATCAGCGGGAAGACGGAGCCGCCGATCAGGACATAGTGGAAATGGGCGACGACGAAATAGGTGTCGTGGACCTGAGTATCGAGGGGCACCGACGCCACCATCACGCCGGTCAGGCCGCCGATGACGAAGGTGATGAGGAAGCCGATGATGAAAAGCAGCGGTGTCTTGAACACCGGACGGCCATCCCACAGCGTTGCCAGCCAGCAGAAGATCTGGGTTCCGGCGGGAATGGCGATCGCCATGCTCGAGGCGGTGAAAAAGCTGCTCCCCAGCCGCGGCAGGCCGGCCACGAACATGTGGTGCACCCATAGGCCGAAGGAGAGAATTCCGGTGGCGATCATCGCCAGCACCAGCGGCATATAGCCGAAGACCGGACGCTGTGTGAAGGTGGAGATCATGGCGGAGACGATGCCGACGGCCGGCAGGAAGATGATGTAGACTTCGGGATGGCCGAAGAACCAGAACAGGTGCTGCCAGAGGAGGACGTCGCCCCCTTCCGCAGGATTATAGAACTGGGTGCCGACCAGCCGGTCGAGAATGAGCGATGAGCTGGCGAACATGATCGCCGGCATGGCCAGGATGACCAGAAAGGCGGTGACCAGCATCGACCAGACGAAGACGGGTATCCGATCGAGCGACATGCCGGGCGCGCGCAGCTTGAAGACCGTCACGACGATCTCGACGGCAACGGCAAGGGCGGACACCTCGGTGAAGGTGATCATCTGTGCCCAGAGGTCCGCCCGTTTCCCCGCGCCATATTGCGGGCCGGACAGAGGCACGTAGGAGAACCAGCCGACATCGGGGGCGGTATCGAGGGCAAGCGAGATCCACAGCAGCAGCCCTCCGGCGAGATAGATCCAGTAGGAGAAGGCGTTCAGCCTGGGAAAGGCGATGTTGCGGGTTCCGACCATCAGAGGAACGAGATAGACCGCCATTGCCTCCATGACCGGCACCGCAAACAGGAACATCATGTTGCTGCCGTGCACGGTGAAGATCTGATTGTACCGGTCCGCGCTGACGAAGCGGGCCTCGGGGAAGGCGAGCTGGATACGCATCACAAGCGCCAGCACGCCGCCGAGAATGAGAAAGACAAAGGCTGTCGCGATATAGCGCCGACCGATGATCTTGTGATCGACCGTGGAGAGCGCTGCCAGCAATCCGGAAGGAGTCGACCATGTGCGCCTGAGGAAGGCTTCCGCCTCTTCATTGCCGGCAGCCAGATCGGCTGGGGAAGGGGTTCTGCCGGTGCCGGTCATCGCAGACCACTCATGTAGGCGCTCAACTGTCTCAGCTCTTCGCCGGTGAGGGGGACCAACGGCATGTTGTTGCCCGGCTTCAGCGTTTGCGGGTCGGCAATCCATGCCGCAACCGATCCCCGCGTATTCTCCAGCCGCCCCGCCGCAATCATGCTGCGGCTGCCGACATGGGTGAGGTCAGGTCCGGAGGTGCCCGACGCCTCGGTGCCGCGGATGGTGTGGCAGGCGGCGCAAGGCTTGCTCATGAAGACGAGCTCTCCCGCCGCGGCATCACCATCGGTCGGTGCGGCTGCCGTTTCTCTCTGCGACTCCAGCCATCTGGCATAGTCCTCCGGCTCCTCGGCGATCACCAACAGTGCCATGTGGCTGTGCTGCAGGCCGCAGAATTCGGCGCATTGGCCGCGATAGATGCCGGCTTTGGTGGCATGCAGCGTCAGACGGTTATCGCGGCCGGGGACCAGATCCTGCTTTCCCGTCAGGTTCGGCACCCAGAACGAATGAATGACATCAGTCGCGTCCAGGCGCAGCCGGACATCGGTTCCCACCGGGATATGCAGCTCGTTGGCGGTCTGGAATGTCTTGGCGGGATCCGCATCGAGATAGGTAAACTGCCACCACCACTGCTGCCCGCGAACGGCGATGGTCGGCTGATCGTCCCGGCCGCGGTCGACGCCATTGGTTGCGTAAAAACTGGTGATTGTCAGGAAGCTTATGACCAGGAAAGTCATCACGATCGCGCCGTTAACGACCCTGCCCATGGAACGCTCGGACTGCGGTTCACCGGGGGCCTGGTTTTTCCTGCGAACCAGCGCCCATGCCATGACGCTCATGACTAGCACGAAGACAACGCCGCAGACGGCGACAAACAGGAGTATCAAGCTTCTGAGTTCCGAAGCGGCAGGTCCGTCCGCATTCAGCGCCGATTGCGTCCCGGCAGCGCAGCCGGACAGAAACAAGGTGCATGCCGCGGCGATCTTCAAGGCCGGACACCTCGATCGGAGCGGACGCCTACCGGGCCTTCCTCGAAAAGAGTTGCGGCCGGCGCCCGGTTCTCGGCCGGTCTCGTATGCTTGTCGTCGTTGCGGCTCGGCGCGGTATAGAGGGCGGAATAGGCGCCGATCGTCCTGACATAGCCGGCGAGCTGCCAGATCTGGTCGCTCGTCATTTTGTTCGCGAAGGCAGGCATGCCGTGAGGCCGTCCGTCGCGTATGGATGCCACGACCGATACCATTTCCGAGCCATAAAACCACCAGCCGTCAAGAAACGAAGGGCCGGTCCCGCCTCGTCCGTCTCCATGGCAACTAGCGCAGCCGAACCAGGAATAAAGGCGCTTGCCCTGGCTCAGATCATAGGCGGTCACCTCATAAGGCTTGCCAAGCGCGAAATACACGTGGGGTGGTGTGCCGCCGATCCCGCCCGGCATCAGCAGGAACTGATCGAGAGATGATGTGACCGGCGGATCGGCGCGATATTGCCTTGGATGTCTAGCCCAGCCCATCGCGGCTCCGATCACGAACACAAAGAGCAGCAACATCAAGACCAACCAGATGCCCTCCTTCTTGACTGTGCTATCGGCAAGCAAAGGGAACCGATCGGGACCGGACGCGACGGCGGTATCGGCGCGACGCAAGCGTGGACGGGTTGCCCAAGCAACGGCGGCCAAGACGCCGGCCATTGTGAGAAACGATACTGCCGCCGACCAGGCATGCTTGCTTTCGCGCATCGCCGGGACCTGGGTTAGGGTCGCGACGACAGAGCCGAGAGACTGAGCCGCACCGGCAACATCTTGTAGGACGGGGTCTTGGCTTTGGCGTCGTGATGCGCCAGCGGAAAGAGCGGGTTCGCCTCAGGGTAATAGGCCGCACAGCACCCGGTTGGAATCGCGTGCCTGGCAATCTTGAAGCCGGCGACTCGGCGCAATGTGGCGACGTCGATGGCAGTCGTCAGATCGACGAAATCGCCTTCTTTGAAGCCCAGTCTGTCAATATCCTCATCGTTCATGAAGACCACCTTTCGCGATCCCTTCACGCCGCGGTAGCGATCGCTGTAACCGTAGATGGTCGTGTTGAACTGGTCGTTGGAGCGTAATGTGGCGAGGTTGAGAACCTCAGTGTCGCCCGGACCGATGTCGAGTTCGGGGAAGAGCCGCGGCGGCGTGATGAAATTGGCTTTCTGGTTGGGCGTCGTCCATTTGCGCTCCCTGGCCGGCACCGGTCTCGGAATGCCGCCCGGCTGAAACATGCGTTTGTTGAAATCCCTGAACGTCTCGGGATAGGTCGCTTCGACCGCATCGCGGATCTTCGAATAATCGCCGACCCATTCGTCCCACGGGACTCGGCCCTTCGCCAGCGTCGCCTTGGCGATTCCGGCGATGATGGCGGGCTCCGACAGAAGCTCCTGACTTGCTGGCTTCGCCTTTCCGCGCGAACCATGGAAATGCGCCACGGAACTTTCGATGGAGACGGCTTGCGGACCGCTCGCCTGTTCATCGATCTCAATGCGGCCGAGACAGGGAAGGAGATAGGCGATTTCCCCATGGATGACGTGGCTGCGATTGAGCTTCGTCGCAATTTGTACGGTCAGGCGGAGTTTGCGCCAGGCCTCCTCCATCGCTTCCGTTTCCGGGACAGCGCGCAGGAAATTGCCACCGAGGCTGACGAAGGCCTTGGCTTCGCCATCCATGATCGCCTTGCAGGTGTCAACGGTCGCGCGACCTTCCCACTGTGGCGGCTCGAACTGGTAGAGCTCCTTTAGCTTGTCGAGCGGCACGAGGTCCGGCTTTTCCGTTATCCCGACCGTGCGCTGGCCCTGCACGTTCGAGTGGCCGCGCACGGCGCAGATATTGGCGCCCGGCTTGCCGATATTGCCGCGCAGTAGCGCGAGATTGGCGACCATATGAACGTTCTGGACACCCATCACATGCTGCGTGAGACCCATGCCGTAGATCATCAGCACCGCCTCCGAATGGGCGTAGGTGCGGGCTGCCTGAATCATCTGCTCGCGGGTCAAGCCGGAAACACTCTCCAGCTCGGCCCAGTCATATCGGCGGGCCGCTTCGGCGAATTCCTCGAAACCCGACGTATGCGTGCTGATGAAATCGTGGTCGAGAACATGCTTTTTGTCGGCGGCGGCAATCGAAGCGGCGAAGGCGACCGCCGCAGCATTATCCGGTTTATGGGGCAGGGCATCGGAGCCTGAAACCTTGCTCATGCCCAGTGCCTTCATCGCATCGTCGGCTTCGATCAAGGCTTTGCAGACCCCGAAGAGGGCCGCGATGTCGCCTCCGTTCTTCACCTGGTAATATTCCGACGAAATCGGCGTCGACCGGCCGGTCAGCATCTGGCTCGGCATTTGCGGGTTGATGAAACGTTCGAGACCCGGTTCGCGCAAGAGATTGAAGGTGACGATTTTCACGCCCCGGTCGACGGCGTCCTGAAGGTCATGCAGCATCCGCGGAGAAGAGGTGGCGACGTTCTGTGCCATGTAGAAAATGCAATCGCAGTTCTGGAAATCGGACAGGATTGCCGTGCCGACGGAGGCTCCGATGCTTTCCGGCAGACCGACCGAGGAGCTTTCGTGACACATGTTGGAAGAGTCGGGCAGGTTGTTGCTGCCGAAGATGCGGGCAAAAAGCTGATACATGTAGGAGGTCTCGAGGGATGCGCGCCCAGAGGTGTAGAAATCGACCTCACGCGGAGGAATTGACCGCAGCTCCTCGCCGATCTCCGCGAATGCATCGCTCCAGTCTACCGGTTCGTATTTGTCGGTCGAGCGGTTCCACCGCATCGGATGGGTCAGGCGACCTTGCTCTTCGAGATCGTGATCGCTCCACTGCTCCAGCTCATGCAATGTATGGGCGGCGAAGAAGGCGCGGTCGGCGCGGCGGGAAGTGACCTCCCAGGCGGTCGCCTTTGCGCCGCTTTCGCAAAATTCCATCGCATGCGGTTTTGCAGGCTTGGCCCAGGCGCAACTGACACACATGTAGCCGTCTGGTTTGTTGTGATGGGAAAGCAGCGACGGCCCCGATCGGGGGACGTGTTCGCGCAGAAGAATTTCTCCAAGAGATCTCGCCGCCGCCCATCCGCCAGCCGCAGGCGTGTTCTCACCAATTGTTGGCGGATGTTTCGATCGCGCTGACATTTTTGCCTCCCGACATTGTCGAAGGAAATCCCTGGCAGATATTTTGCGACCCGAACTCTTGGAGAAACAAACTGTTCCAGACGACATGGCAAAGTGACCTGTCGACAGCCGGTGACGGGAGAGGAGTGGCAATAATCTGGTCTTCTCGGCTGCGTCGCATGTCCTCAGAGGTGCGTCGGAGCATCGGCCTCCACCTCGGCATAGAGCTGACCGCACATTGTCAGCGACCGCCGCATCGCGGCGACGCGATCCTCGGCGTCCTTGCATGAATAGGCCCAGATGTCGGTCGCCCAGCTCTTGCCATCCATCTCGTACTGCAGGGCAAACTTATAGAGCCGTCGCTCATCCGCGTCGGTGCTCACCAAAGCGCGATCGGGATCATCGCGGCGCTGCCGTGGAAAACATACAACATTCACAACGTGCTCCTCGGGTTCACCTTGCCAGGGTACGAAATGCCGCTTTGCTTGGACTAACCTGAACGCGCGGATTTCGTTCCCTGCGCTCCGGGCCTGAGCAGGCCTACTCGCGGTCCGGCCTTTTCCTTCCCGCAACTTGCATCGCCGCGACAAATCCATTATGTACACACGGATGATGTACACGGGCGAGTTCGACTTCGGAAAGCAGGATGTCATGCATACGACAAAAGTATTCAAGAACGGCAACTCTCAAGCCGTGAGAATTCCCGCCGATTTGGCTTACAGCCAGACCGAGATGGAGCTTGAAATCGAGCGCATTGGTGACGAGCTCCGCATCCGCCCGCTAAATCCGTCCCTGGAGGGCGTACTGGCGCGTTTCGCAAGATTTGACGACTCGTTCATGGCGGAGGGGCGCGGTGATCAGGAGCAGGCCGAACGGGATAGGCTGTAATGCCGCTCTACATGCTTGACACAAACATGTGCATCTATCTGATGAAGGAGCAGCCGCCGCAAGTCGCACGACGTTTTGCTCAATGCCGCGTTGGCGATGTCGTCATGTCTGCCATTACGTTCGCGGAACTCGAATATGGCGTTTCTGCCTCGAAGGATGCAGAAAGGGAACGGTCGAACCTAGAGTATCTGATCGAGGCAATCCCTGTCGCCCCGTTCGATAGTGATGCGGCACGGGCCTACGGACCTCTCAGGTTCGCGACACGTGACCGGAAAAAGGATCACTTGGACAAACTGATAGCCGCTCATGCGGTTTCGCTCAAGGCTGTCCTCGTGACGAATAATGTGCGGGACTTTACGGTTTACCAGGACTTGCGCGTCGAAAACTGGCTGTTCCCATGAGTGCTGGTGATGGGATGGTTGCGCGTATAGTTCAATGCAACCTCAGGTGGCGAGTCTGGCGTAAGCTGAATTATGGAACAGCCGTCCAGGGTCAGCGGGCCGGCATGGCATTTTGCGTTGATGCGCACGGACGACATCCACCCCGCACCCAAAAGGCCATGCATATGGCTGCGTGAGCAAGCGTGCGAACCGCTTGACCGCGCGGGATACACAGCACGCCAAGTCGTAAGAGGTCCCCCAGGGGATGCGCGATGGTGAGGTCAACGAAGCGGGCAGCGCCTTCTCAGGTTCTTTACTCCCGCAATCGCGGCGATAGCGGCAGCGATGAGTAGGGAAGCCGATCGACCGGGTAACAGTTCCAGGCCGCTTGATGAGCAGGCAGCAGGGCTTTCAAGTTGATCGCGTTCGGTTCATATAAGTTGGCCGGTGGCGTTTGGTGGGACGGGGAAGATGGATTTGAGTTCGAATCGCGCAGAGGAAGCAGTTTCAACCACGACGTCTGCTTCTGCGCAGCACGTCGCCAGCCCAGCGACTGTCGGACTGCAAACAGCAGATTTCAACTCCGAGCTTCACGCTCGTCCGTCCATTTATTTTACCGGCCCGGCGATCGTCGAGCACATTGCGTTCATGCCCTTGGATGGGGCGATCAAAGAGTTCCACGATAGCCTGGAAGTCGATGGTGAGATTTCAGTCAGGGTCGAACGGCATACTGAATTCGTCACGGTCACACGCCTGCGGAAATTGCACTCGGAGCCCGGGCGTTGGCCGGAATCTGATCTTGCGGAAGGTGATTTTGCGCGGCTGGCAGGGTTGACCGCTCCTCGCCTTGTTTGCCACGTTGCTATCCTTGTGCTGGGCAACCCTCCTGACGAGCTGGGACCGGTTTTAAAATCCTTCGATTTCGGGGATACAGCGGCGTCCTCGATTGGTGGTGGGTCGGCGCAAGTCTGCTCCGATTTTAGGGTCAGACCGGACAATTCAAGCAGGATCATCCTGTTCAACAGGGACCTGAACGCACATCGCCTGGGGCGCATGGTGCGCCGCATCTGCGAGATAGAAACCTACAGATCAATGGCGCTGCTCGGATTGCCGGAGGCGCGACGTCTGGCACCGCTTCTCGGTCAGTATGATGCGGAGCTCGTTCAACTGACCAATCGCAACTTGAGTACTCCTGCACATCAGCACAAGCAGCTGCTGGACGAGATCACGGTTCTTTCGTCCCATATCATCTCGGCCACCGCGGAAACCAGAAACAGGTTCGGAGCGACCGCCGCCTACGCGAAAATCGTTGAAGAGAGAATCGCGCTTCTACGGGAAACCCATGTCCCCGGCTTCCAGCGCTTTGGCACTTTCGTCGAGCGGCGGTTCAAGCCGGCGGTTCGTACTTGCGAGGCAAGTGCATTGAGGCTTGAGCAGCTGTCGAGAGCGACGATGCACCTGCTCGATCTGCTACAGACTCGAATTCAGGTCGAGATTGAGTTCCAGAATGCTACGCAGATTCAAGCAATGGCGGATCGAGCTGCGACGCAGGTCAAGATCCAGCGCGCGGTCGAAGGCTTTTCGATCATTGCGATTAGCTATTATTTGCTGAGCTTGGTGAAGTTCATATATGAGACGGCAGACCACGCTGGGTTCCATTTCGATCCGGTGATCATGCTTGTTGCCGTTCCGGTGGTTGTGGGAACCGTTGCGATCACTATCCTCCGCGTCAAGCATGCTCTGCGAGAAGGGTCCTGAAGCTGGAAATCGCGCGTCAGAACACTTTGCACTCTTCTTGATCCACCCCTCAAAGAGTTGCCGGCGGCGAGAGCAAGGCTGTTGGTTCTTCTACCCGGTGACCTCAGGACAAGTACCTGATCGTCATCACGCCGCCATGGTGCGGACGCTATGTCTAGGCTTAGCGGCCTGAGCGGGGTCACGGTCGAGGGTGAACTGATTGACCAGTTCGCGCAGCCTGCTCGCCTCAGCCGACAATGACGCGGCCGCTGCGGTGGATTGCTCGACCATCGCCGCATTCTGCTGAGTCGACTGGTCCATCTGATTGACGGCCGTATTGATTTCGGCAAGTCCGGTGGACTGTTCACGCGCAGAGGTCGCGATCGCTTCCATCAACCGGTTGATCTGAGACACTTGCTCGCTGATTTCGTTCAACGACTGGCCAGTCTCGAGAACCAGTCTTACGCCGGTGCCGACTTCGGTGGAGGACTTTTGGATAAGGCCCTTGATTTCCTTCGCCGCCGTCGCTGCCCGCTGGGCAAGCTCGCGAACCTCCTGAGCGACAACGGCAAAACCTTTGCCGGCTTCGCCGGCCCGTGCTGCCTCGACGCCGGCATTCAGGGCAAGAAGATTGGTCTGGAAAGCGATGTCGTCGATGACGCCGATAATGCTCGATATTCGTTCGGAGCTTTCCTCTATCCGCCGCATCGCCTGTTCGGCATGAGATACAACGGAAGCAGAACGTTCTGCACTGACGTTAGCCGCCTGGGCGACATTGCGAGCCTCCTCGGTTCGCTTCGAGGCGGTCGTCACATTGGCAGTAATCTCATCGAGGGCTGCCGCAGTCTCCTCCAGGGAGGCTGCCTGCTGTTCGGTCCGCTTGGACAGATCTTGCGCACCGGAGGCGATTTCGCATGTTCCGGTGTCGATGCTGTGCACCGTCTGCAGTACAGCGCCAATGGTTGTGCCGAGTTGCCTAAGCGAAGCATTGAAATCCCCACGCAACCTCTCGTATTCCGGAGCGAACGGCTCCGCCAACTGGAAAGAAACGTCACCGCCCGCAAGGCGTCTCAATCCATCGCCAAGCGTCGTTGTCGCAAAGCGCAACTGCTGCGCTTCCCGTTCGGCGCGCTCCTGTGCGGCAGCGCGCTCCGCCTCCGACTGGCTTCGCGATATCGCTGCTTCCTGCTCCAATCGAAGAACGTTGATCGCGTTCTGTCGAAACACTTCCACTGCTCCTGCCATCGCCCCGATTTCGTCGGCGCGGCCAGCATAGGGGATTTCGCTCTGCAGATCGCCGTCGGAAAGGGTCTTCATGGCGGAGGCGATCCATCGGATCGGATTGGCGATGCCGAAAACGGCAAACAGTGCTCCAGCCGAAGTGACCAGAATCGAAAGGGCGGCAATTAATGCCGTGGTCGTGAACGCGTAGCTCGCCGTCGCGTTGCTTGTGGTCACATATGTTTCGGTCTGTCCGAGAATGAACGCCACCAGGTCAGCAATCTCCTGGTTCACCAGATCAGATTGTGCCTCCATACTCTCCCGAAAGAGGCCGACCGCCTCGGCGGCCTTGCCGTTGTCGTGCAGTTGGACCATTTGCTGCGCAAACTCGCTATATTTCTTGAGCCCTGTCTCGACGTCTTTGATCAGCTCGCGGCCTTTCTCCGTGCGGACGCCCGCCACATATTCTCGGATTGCTCGCTCGACCGCGGCGTTCGCCTCGTCGATCAGCTTCGCCTCGGCGGCTTGCTTCTCAGGCGAGGCCTCCAGCAAGTACCGCGCATAGGCCAGCTTCAGATCAGAGAAGTTTCCCTTGATATCCCGGGCGGTGATCATCCGCTTCATCCAGAAGCCGCCAATCTGCTGAGCACTGTCGTTCAGTGTCGAAATTGTACTGAGAGAATTGTACGACAAGGCAATCAGGAAGGCACAGATGACAGACAAAACGGCAATCAGGGTCTGCTTGACGGTCGGGCGTTTCATACAATTCTCCAGTCCTCTAGGGCGGGCTGTACAGCTCAGATAACCGCAAGAATTCGCGCGACTGGCTAATTTAGGATTAACTTCAATTGGTTTCGCCGTCGCTCTCTGAATAATTTATGTCGCTTACAAACGAGGCGTAGCAAAGTTCTCATCCCTGCTATCATCGGTATGTTATTGACGACTTAGGATGAGATCGAAAGTCTCGGCCGCCAAGCGGCATCATGCCTGGCCGTCGAGCCCGCCTCCGTCGCCGCGCAGTTTTACGGCTTCGGTATCAAGAGGTCACCGGTGATACCTCACTTTGCGGATCGCCATGGCGCGGTCGCGGCCAGCCACTGCCGCGTGCGGGCCTCGGGATCCGGGTTGCGGGTGATATCGGTGACCACGGCGGCACTATCAGCGCCTCTTTCCAGCACCACCGGCGCCCGTTCGGCGGTGATCCCGCCGATGGCGACGAGCGGTATCGCGCCGACACGCTGGCGCCAGTCGGAAAGACGTTCAACGCCTTGCGGCGCCCATTTCAGCTGTTTGAGGATCGTCGGCCAGACCGGCCCGAGCGCAACATAATCCGGCTCGGCCGCCAGCGCCGTCTCCAGCTCCGCTGTGTCGTGGGTGGAAAGGCCGAGCTTCAGGCCGGCGCGACGAATGGCATTCCTGTCGGCGGCCATCAGGTCTTCCTGGCCGAGATGAACGAAATCGCATCCTTCATCGATCGCCAGTTTCCAGTAGTCGTTGACGACCAATTGGCAACCCGCGGCCGCGCAGGCAGCCCTCGATCGCCGGATCTGCTCGCGAAGCACGGAGTCCGGGCAATCCTTGATGCGCAGCTGGACGAGTTTGACGCCGAGTGGCGCGAGACGCTCGACCCATTCGGCGTTGTCGACGATGAGATAGAAGGGGTCTAGCTTCATGAAAAGACTGCCTTGCCGATGACGGGAGTGGATGGGACGGCGACGTCGCGTGGCTCCAGCGGTATGGCCCCATGCGCCAGGCGGCCGGCATCGATGGCAAGCGCGAAGCCGCACGGCATCTTTTGCCGCCAGCATTCCTACCCGGGCTCGAATATTTTGTTGCCACGCAAGACCGCGCTCCGATGCTTCGTTGTAGACGAGCGCCAAGTCGGCAGATCGCCTTGTCTGCTGCAGGGCTTCAAGGAGCAGCGCAGGTTGACGAACGTCCTTCTCGCGCTCGCCACCCCTGCCCGTCAGTGTGTCGGCGGCTGGCGACTATGAGCTTGTGGACCGCATGCCGGAGTGGATCAGGGACGACGACTGGGACACCGCTCCGGTGGAGCAGCATTGTCCCCTGACGGTTTCTGCTGTCGCGGGCGCTGCAACTGACCGGATTTATTTATGCTTCAGCAGCCACATCTTTCCGGCCATCGTGATGCCGTGCGGCGAGATGGCTGGGTCGGCGTCGGGATCGAGGGTCTTGAGAAGACCGCTGATTCTCAATTCGCCTACCGTCGCCGTTGTTGCGAACTTGATTGCGATCGGCCGCTCCTGAAAGCGATCGGCTTTGGCGAAGGTAATCGTCGCATTGAGATGCGTCCACTTCTTGCTCTCCTGAAGGTACAGGTCCCCATCCCTTGCAAGTTTCAAGCCTCTGATCTGGGGAGGCGTCAAAGTGACCATCAAAGCGGCCGTATTGGGACTTGTTTTGGCGGTCGTACTCATCTTGGATCCTAACATGCTATTCAAACGATCCGCATAAAGCGGTCAGATATCGATGGGCCGAGGCTCTCGGCCTCTCGGAAGGAGATGAGCCTGCCGCTCTCTTCATCCCACAAAGCAAGCCGGACACATTCGAGGCTTTGCCGAAGGGTGACGCGGCCGATAGCCACCAACTCGGGGTGATTGCGCAGGACTTCCGGAAGCCGGTAATACGGAATGCGGCTTGAAAGGTGGTGGATGTGGTGGATACCGATATTCCCGGTCAGCCATCGAAGCACGAGCGGAAGATCATAATGTGACGCGCCGTGAAGAGCGGCCCGCGGAAATTTCCATTCTCCGGTCTTCGACCAGTGCGTTTCCTCGAACTGATGTTGGACATAAAATAGCCAGACGCCGGCTGCCCCTGCCAGCAAAACGATCGGCAGATGCACCAGCAGGAGGGGGATAGGCCCAATCGTCCACATTAACAGGCCGACTACGATCGCGATCGCTACATTCGTGGCCATCGTGGAAACCCAAGGCAAGGCTCCCGCCTGCATCATCCCGATCGGCAGGCGTTGCTTGAAGATAAAGAGCCAGGCGGGTCCAATGCCGAACATGACGATCGGATGCCTGTAAAGTCGGTAGGCGAGTCGTCCGGTTCGAGAACGGGCGCGATATTCCTCGAGCGTCAAGGTCGTGATGTCGCCGATGCCACGTTTATCAAGATTGCCCGCAGATGCATGATGTTCCGCATGTGTTTGCCGCCAATAATCGTACGGCGTTAGGGTCAAAACGCCGATTGCCCGTCCTGTCCACGTATCCAGCTTTCGCCGGGCGAAGAATGAACCGTGCCCGCAATCGTGCTGGATCATGAATAACCGGAGCAGGAAGGCGGCGGCTGGCAGGATCAGTATGTAGCCGGGCCAAAAGTCTTGCAGCAAAGAGGCATATGCGCCGACCCATAGCAGCGCGAAGGGGACAGCTGTCACAGACAACTCGAACGCGCTGCGCCAAAAGCTCGGTTGCCGGTATTTCGCGAGGATCTTCAGCCACGCACCGGCGGAGTCTTCAAACGGCTCGTGCAACTGGCCGGCTTGGCTTCTCATCGATTTTCTGATCCCCTTCGGACGCGACGCAAATTGGCAGGAGCCACGGTCGGATGTTCATCCGTCAAGCGCGACGAGCCTTACGTGCGGCATAGCGCCGGTCGCGCTCGGCCTTGCGTGCCGCTTCATCGGCGACGACACGTGCGATTCGGTTATTGGCTTCCAATTGGCGAGCCTCCGCCTCTGCTCTTTGATGAGCCTCGGCAACATCGGCTAATGCGGCAGCTTCCTGAAGGAGGCGGTCATTTTCCGCCGCCTTCATTGCGTCGCGCTCGGCGCGACGCGCGGTCCTGGCCGAAGCAATTGCTTCGCGCGCCGCCAACCGTTCTTGCATTACAGGGTCGGTCGGCTTCGGAGCCGACTCAAATTTTGCAATCAGCTGACGTCTGGCGCTTTCGGCGGACTTACGACGTTCTGAAAAGCTGTTGTCGCTTGGGTGTTTCAATCGATGTCCTTGCCCAACAGGATAGCCTAGGCCGCTACGCTTCAAGTCGTACGAGCGGTCGGGCGCTGTTCACTTGTTGAATGAAAAAGGCCAGACATCTGCCTGGCCTTCAACTATCCTTGCCAGCCACGCCAGTACATCCGTGGTCGCAGCGGCTATAGGAGCTTTTTAGGCCGGTTGGAGCTGGCCTGCAGACATTTTGCCGGACTTGCGGTCATGCTCCAATTGAAAGCCGAGCTTCTGGCCTTCAGCGATTGAACTCATTCCCGCGCGTTCAACGGCAGAGATGTGAACGAAGACGTCGGCGCTCCCGTCGTCAGGCTGGATGAAGCCAAAGCCTTTGGTGGCGTTGAACCACTTTACTGTGCCAGTGGTCATGATTAACCCTTTCATCGGCATAAATTTGACGGCCCGCCGAGCGACGCGCGGCGGTGTTTTCGACTTTTGAAGGGAGAGTTGATCAAGAGGCGCAGAGCGCAGCCAAACAAATATCGGCAAACAAAGTATCGATGTGTGCAGGGATAGACTGGAGATCCTTCCCAGTCAACCTTTTGTTTTCAGCTTCTCGCCATTTCCACTTAGGCGGGCAATTCCGCGTGATACGTTTCAGGTCGACGGCGCGTCAGCGGATAAGCCTCGGCTTCATAGAGTTTGCGCATCTGCAAACCATCGAAGCGCGCCTCCTCGACTTCGAGCACGGATCCACCGAGGAGAGAGGCCGGCATGTCCTCGATCGCAAAGCGAAGAGCCTCGGCGACGGAATCGAACCTCTTGTAGCCGAGGCGGCCTCTTCTGTTGATTGTCTTGCACGGGTAAAGCCCCGCGCCGGCACTATAGTCGAAAACGGTCATAACCTAATCCTTGCGGCTTGAGCGATCGCCGAGAACAGTCGTTCTTTGCCGTCCCATGTTGCGGTATTAACGGAAGAAGAAGTCAGTCCAACCGGTCCAGCACTCCGTTTTTCGAGACGCTGCTGCATCTCGGCAAGCTTCGTCGCGCGCCTCCGGAGAGCTTGCCTGCTGAGGAAATCCTGCAGCTTTGCTGCATCCGATCCTTGTTCTGGCTTGGAGCGCTTGAACATGCTTTCGGCGGCATGGCGGGTGGTGTTGGTCATTATGGCATCCTCAGTGCGGCTGCGGGACGAATACATCCGGAACAAACCGCTCCAGCCAGTATGGCGGAGTTCGCAACGTTCGCAAAATCAGGGTTTGCCAAGCAACCGACGCAGCCGGGAGGATCAGGTAGCCGAAAGGCTGAAAACGTGCCCTGTATGTAAGGTTTCAATCAGCCTCATTCAAGGCACCACATGAATAGCAAAAGCTTGCTTGCCAAAGGCGGAAATGAAGTCCAGGGTGCGATGTCGGCTGCAACTGGTCAGGGCGCTGCCGCCTGAGGGACAAGAGCGCGCCCTAGCCCCGACAAGAGGAGGACGCGATGACGTCCCGATCCTCGCATGCCTGCTTCCTGCTCTACTTCCAGAAAATGCTCCTGAACGCCAACGGCGAAAGCAAGCGCAAACCAGGCAATCGGAAAGTGCATAGGACCTTTCCCATGGTCCGCAACAGAGGACAGCTTCATGGCTCGTCACCTGTCGGTCGCGGGATGTGGGCCGGCGCGCCCATTTTTCCTGAGAAAGCTCCCGAGAAAAAGCCAAGGCTCTGGTAGCGTCGCACGGTATCTGTCCTTCCCTCTTTACTGCCCTTCAGCGTTATATCTTGGAATTACGACCAGGAGATCGCAGATGCAGGCCTTTGGAGACAACTTATGCGCCAATCATATTACAGGGCGCTGGCCCTGATGATGACCATCCCCCTGCATTCTGCATCGGGACTCAGCTCCTCGGCGCTCGGCCAGACCTCAAGGTCGGTGCCTGAAAATGCCCAGGCAAGCCGCTATGGCCTCGGCTGGGAATGCAATCGTGGTTTTCGAAGGCAGGATGACGCCTGCTTTAAGGTGAAGCTTCCCGACAACGCGTTTCTGACGAACTCCTCCTTTGGCAAGGGCTGGGATTGCCATTACGGCTTTCTGGAGAAGGGGAACCAGTGCCTCACCGTCCAAATTCCGGACAATGCATATCTCGACCCATATTTCGGCGATCGCTGGAGATGCCTGCGTGGATACCGTCAAACCAATGTGGGTTGCGACCCTATCAAAGTCCCGGAGAAAGCATTCCTGTCCGATAATACCACAGGATCCGGCTGGGAATGCGAAAGAGGTTATCGCGCGCTACAACAAGCATGTCTCAAGCTCGAACTCCCCGCCCACTCATATCTGACATCCGCCGGAAATGAGTGGAGGTGTGATAGAGGCTTTGAAAACAAGGATCAGACGTGTGTCGCTGTCGAGGTTCCGGAGAATGCCATCTTCGTCGACGCGCCCCACGGACTGAAATGGAAGTGCGACCGCGGCTTCGAGCCGAGGGGCAATCAATGCCTGCAGCTCAAGCTTCCCGAAAACGCACATCTTAACTCGACGGGCAACGGATGGGACTGTAATCGTCCGTACCAGCTTCGCGGTGGTGCCTGCATGATCGAATGACAATCAGCTGAAGTCTACCTCGGTGCCTCCCTCGCCGTCTAAATAGCTGATGATTTTTCACTCTGCTTGTTTTTTCTATCGGAAAGCAAACGGCTGGGCGCCTAAGACGGAAACTCCAGAAGAGCGACGAGATTACTGTCAGCGCGTAAATGAAAACTTCCAATTCCGACACTATATCGTCATCATAACAGCGGGTATCACGATGAACCGTCTGCAGGAGTTTTCGATCAGACCAAATGGGGATCGATGGTGCGAAACGCGGACGCCGTAGAAAGGTTTCATAACCTGCCCCGTTCGGCCCGAACGCGATGCTCTCGTCGCAGCCCTCCTCAAGCGCAGACGACAGATTCCAGCCAGCCACGAACTCTCCTCTGACCCTACATTGCAATTCGAGGGCCGCGCCCCATATTTCTTAGGACCGGAGCTGCGAAGGAGCAGCCGTCGTTCCGGGATTCCGGCACCCCGACAGCAGGAAGCCGGACAGGAGGAAGGTCTCCTGCATCTGTAGCACAGCGGCAACCTGACCAGCCCTGCCGCGCCTCAGCGAGCCCGGCGGAAGTTCAATGGCATACTTTGCGACAGTCCAGTTTGACTTGGCATGACCAACCCCTCCGGGAGAGAAATGCGTGACACTGACCTTTCCCAATAGAAGCCGCAGTTTCGACGAGAGCCGCAATGCCGTTCGCTTCTCCGGATATGACGGCATGTTCGAGGTGCGGTTTTTGATTGAAGCCAATGCCTTGCGGACCGCAAGCCAGGCCGCCCGCTCCGAAGACGAGTGCTTGAGAGCCTTTGATATGGCGCGCGAGGCCATTCTGGATGCGGCCACCCATGCCTACGGCCGCGGCTGCAAGGACCGACATACCCTGACGGCGCGGGATATCCGCCGATAGCCTATTACACCCGAAAAGGGCCGCGCAGGAGGCGAAACGATGTCAGTCGACAGAAAACATCTCAGCGTCGCGAGCCGCGTAGCAACCCGCCATCCCGACCAGGACGATCTTGAATCGGCGGTCTACAGCGCGCTTGCCGATTCCAGCGATCTCGACTCCAGCTATATCTTCGTCACCGCATGCGGCAGCGATATCACGCTGGCCGGGTGGGTGCATGTGCAAGCGGAGGTGTTGTGGGCGGAGGAGATTACGCTGAGAACGAAGGGTGTGCACAAGGTTCATAATGAGCTGTCGCCGGATTTGTGAGGCGAACCCATGGCACTATTTCCATCGGCGCGCATCCGCGCCGTGTTCCCGCCCTG